>CAYUCH010000017.1:0-42690 GCA_964443295.1 uncultured Desulfobulbia bacterium
GTTGCGCGAGTCTAATTTATTAACAGACGTGTCTCATTTTCATTGACACATTCCGATGCTCCTTTTAGGGTGCTTATTATGAGAGACCGACAAATTATAATGGGAGGTAAAAAAGCGTCTAACCGGCAGGCGACAGCCAAGAAGCACATGTTCCTAGAGTATGGAAACGGGGTAACCCAACAAAATTTCAACAGAATATGCTTATAATTTAATTTTAGGAATCTGAATGCGTAGCTTGACAAAAAACGGAAAATTTTCCACTATGGAGTACTCTTATTAACTTTGATGTTATCGTAATTATTTCACTTACCAGTGCTATTGCGATACCATCAACTTGGAGTGTTCATGAAAGCGGAATATATAAATCCATTTTTAATATCCACAAAAAATGTTGTTGAGACCATGGCCCAGACGGCGGTTTCCAATAATAAGCCTGAGCTTAAGAAAGATGCCAAGACCTCTGGAGACGTGACCGGTATCATTGGTATGAGCAGTGATACGGTTTCCGGCGCCATGGTTTTAAGTTTTTCTGAGAAATGCATTTTAAATATCGTTGCCAATATGCTCATGGAGCCGGTGAAGGACAAGGTAGATGATGATGTGGTGGATGCGGTTGGTGAGCTGACCAACATGATTTGTGGTGGCGCAAAAGCGGAGTTGGCAAAAATTGAATTGAAGTTTGATCTGGCTACCCCCACAATGGTCGTTGGTCAAGGGGTTGAAATCACAATGTTTTCCAGTGCACCAACCATTGTTATTCCTTTTGAAACCCAACACGGCGGTTTTGTGGTTGAGGCAAATCTAAGGAAATTTTAAATCCTTTTTTTTCTGTAACGTTTTGTAGGGATTCCTTTTCATCCTTGGTTGGTTGAAGTTATCAGCGTCTTTTGTTCTCCCTGTAGTTTTCATGCTGTTTATTTACTGAGGTTTTATTCTCCTTGGGAATTGTAAATAAAGACACATTGCTATTAACGGTTGATTCTGAGGCCACCCTGCAAGGCGGTTCTCCAGAGTTCATACAGGCTCTGAAAAAAGAGTTGACCATTCCCAATCCTAAATACCTTGATGCCAAGAAATATGGGCGATGGGTAGGTAAAAAACTCAAATCCAAGCTCTATTTTTTTAAAGAAAGAAAGGCGGGATTTATATTTCCTCGAGGATTTGCCAATCGTGCTGTGCTTCTCTGTCGTAAATTTTCAAAGGTCAATTTAGAGATAGCAGATAACCGTTTGCTGCTGCCGGAAAAAGAGATTTGTTTTCAAGGAGAATTGCGACCTTACCAACAGGTTGCAGTAGACGATATTTTGAAGCATGACTTCGGCGTGTTGGAGTCCGGCACAGGATCAGGTAAAACGATCATTGCCCTGGCCGTGTTTGCACAGAGGCAACAACCGACCTTGGTTCTGGTGCACACCAAAGAGCTTTTATACCAATGGTCGGAAAGAATAGAAGCCTTTCTGGGGCAGAAAGCCGGCCTCGTTGGAGATGGTCATTTTGACATTGCACCTGTAACCGTGGCCATCGTAAATACAGCCCGAAATCGGCTTGAGGATTTGCAGGGTCGGTTTGGCTTACTCTGTGTTGATGAATGTCATCGAGTGCCTGCCACCCTTTTTACTGATGTGGTAACCGCCTTCGCCTGTCGTTTCATGCTGGGTCTCTCCGCCACCGCCTTTCGTCGCGACGGTTTAACCAAACTCATCCATTTTCACCTTGGCGATCCGGCCCACCGGGTAGATCCTGAGTGCTTGCATTCCACCGGTGCGGTGTTACGGCCTGAATTTATTCAACGGCAAACAGGTTTTACTTTTTCCTATAGGGATAACTATCAAAAACTCATGAGTACACTCACCGCAGATGAACCTCGAAATCATCAGATTACCGATGATATTGTGGCGGAGGTGAAAAAAAATCCTGGCACTATTCTGGTGGTCAGTGATCGTGTCGCCCATTGTGAAAAATTGGCGGAATATCTTACCTCACGGTCCGTAATTACAGCTGTTTTGACAGGAAGACTGGCAACGGAAGAGAGGGCTGGAATAGTTGATGGAGTGCGGAAAGGGCAATATCAGGTGCTCGTATCAACCGTTCAACTCATCGGAGAAGGCTTTGATTGTCCTGATCTTGCCACATTATTTCTCACAACCCCCATCAAATTTACCGGCAGGTTGTTGCAGGTGGTGGGCCGAATTCTAAGACCGGCTGCAGGTAAAAAACCAAGGGTGTTTGACTATGAAGATCCTGTGGGTGTGTTGAAGTCATCAGCTCGGGCCCGTCGACGACTGTTTGTTGATCAACAACAAAGTGTGCTGCCTGGAAATAGTTAACTTTTCGATATTTATTTTTTTTCTCTCGCAATTTCTACTATTTTCCCCCCGAACTCAACGATATCACCGGAAGACAATTGTTTGCCACGGCGGGTTTCCACCGCACCATTGACCTTAGCCTCACCAGCCTGGATACGCATTTTGGCCTCCCCACCTGTGTCTACCAGGCCGGCAACCTTGAGAAATTGTCCCAGGCGGATAATATCTGTCTGAATGGGTATTTGGTCCATACTATTCAATAAGAGCCATTAAGTTAGAGTTCATTGGTTGCAGCGACTGATTTGACATAAATATCCTGCTGTGGAAACGGAATAACGATGTTTTTTTCCAGGAAGGAGTTATGTACCTCTCTCAACAATGTGTGCTTTACCAGGCCTTTCAGGCGCGGATCATCAACCCAGCACAGTAATTCAAAATCCACCGAAGATGAGTTGAGTGTTCTCACTCGGACTCGAGGCTCAGGATTTTTAGAAACCTGTTCGTTGGCCTGGGCTACATTTAGAAGTTCTTCCTCTACCTTTTCCATATCACTTCCATAGGCAACGCCAACCGGCACTCTAATCCTGAAACGTGGAATAGGGGCAGACTCATTGATAATTTTAGAGTTGGCAATAATCGAATTTGGAACAGTAATCAGGATGTCATCCCTTGTTTTGATTCTGGTGGAACGGATACCCACCTCCACCACCTCGCCACGTTCGCCGGAATCGAGAACTATATAGTCGCCAACCTTGAAGGTTTTATCCATAAAGATGCTCATACCCCCAAAGAAGTTGGCTAAAGTGTCTTTGGCCGCCAGAGCCACCGCAATACCAGCGATACCAGCGGAGGCGAAAAGAGGGGTCATGTCAATATTCCAAATGGCCAAAAACCACAAAAAAGCAAGAATAACGAAAAGGACACGTAGAAGGTTTTTAACCAAGTGAAAAATATCGGTGGTAATTTTGCCACGACTGATATTTTCAGCTACTTGGTCATCAGCCATTTTGTTCATCATTCGAATCAGGGCTACAAGCCAGGCAAACAAAATAGCGGTCTGGGCCAAGGCCGGCAAGGCTGTTTCCCATGGAGCTTTCAAAGGCGGAATGAGCAGGGCGTGAAGAATGCCAACCCAGAAAATGGTCCAACAGACGGGGGCGTGGAGAAAGGCGATAAGAGTATCGTCAAACTTCATTTTGGTCTTTTTGGCCAACCGCATGAGGATACGGTCCATGAAAAGATCCGCTGCTTTTGAGAAGATGGCATAAATAAAAACAACCACCACAGCCCGAAACCAGACATTGGCCATGAGTTCCTGGTAAAAAGCCAACAAATTGCTATCCATTAATCAATTCTCCGTATTGTGAGCCTGGTGGTCAATTAAATCGGCAGGATGTGAATTTCTTCGTGAACGGCATGATTGTCTTTCAGAAGCAGGCCGGTGCGGCCATCAATACTGATGGGGTCACCGAACTGGATGGTATGGTCGCCGATTTCAGCCCGTTCTTCGGGCTCAAATACTTTCAGGGCATTACACCCAACCACACAGGTTTTCTCCATTCGCACCGCCACTACCGAGGCATGGGAAGTCTGTCCACCGCGGGCGGTGAGAAGGCCATTTGCCAGGGAAATCTCCTTGATATCTTCGGGAACTGTATCCTGGCGAATGAGTATAAGAGGGGTTTCAGGCTCTTTTTCACGTAATTCCGTAATATTTTCAGCGGTGAACACCGCTTTGCCGGATAAAGCGCTGCCGGACACTCCAATCCCTTTGCCAAGGGTGTTTTCTTCAAGGATACTGTTACTTAAGGAAAAGACATGGAAGCGTTCTTTTTTCTCAATGCTTATCATGTCTCTGGTCTGGAGAATATACAAGTCTTTAGGGGCAGGACCTTCAAAGGTAAATTCGATTTCTTGGGGATTCCA
The DNA here is from genome assembly GCA_964443295.1 of uncultured Desulfobulbia bacterium. GTDB lineage: Bacteria > Desulfobacterota > Desulfobulbia > Desulfobulbales > CG2-30-60-27 > CAYUCH01. Next base: position 4,233 of record CAYUCH010000017.1, read on the forward strand.
GCCCTTCTCATAAACAAGTTCCCGGGAAATGGTCAGCAAGGTTTCGTACGTATCCGGAAACTTAATCTCCAAGGTGTTGTCTGTCTTTCGACCATCCAACTCAGCCTGTTCAACGGAAATTGGATAGGTGGTTACCAGTCCGGAAACAATGTCCTCTCCTTGGTCGCCAGGAGCATAATCACCCCAGAGCGCCACCCTGCGAACCTTACGATACGGGTGGGCGGTAAAAACGACACCACTGCCGGATTCCGGTCCTTTATTTCCGTATACCATGGCCTGGACAATAACCGCCGTACCCCAGGAATCGGAAATATTCATGATGTTGCGGTATTCATTGGTCTTGGTGGCATTCCATGAGTTGAGCACCATTTCAATGGCACCGGTGAGCTGCAACCAGGGATCTTCTGGAATGCCGATGCCGACATTTCTGATATTTTTTTCATATTCCAGGGCCAGTTCCCGCATTTGGTCCGAGGAGAATTCTTTTTTAACCGTAATGCCATACCGTTCTTTGGCATTGTTCATCAAAGTTTGAAACACTTCCCGCTCCAGACCTTCGGTCATGGCCCAGGATTGCAGGAATCGCCGGTAATTATCCCAGGCCAGGTATTCTAAACCAGAAGAAGCGGTGAACTCTTCGGCAATGTCGCGATTCAGGCCGACATTATGAATGGTCGCCATCATGCCTGGCATGGAAATAGCTGCACCACTGCGTACGGACAGGAGGAGGGGGTTTTCCGGGTCACCGAATTTGCGGCCTGTTTTTTCTTCCAAAGCATTCAGAGACAGGCGAACCTGGGATAATAATTCGTCCCGGGCCATGGAAAAATCTTTAATAACCGGCCAGCACCTGAAAATTTCGGTGGTAATAATGAATCCAGGTGGAACCGGTTTACCGTCAGTGCAAAGTTGATTCAGGTTGTAACCTTTATTGCCAAGATGAATAAGGTCATTGGCGCGGGGATTGGTGTCGCAGAGAAAGCTGATGGCCTTGCCCGGCGCATAGGTCATTAACAGGTCCAGGCTTTCTTTGCCTAATAGTTTTTTCTGGCTTTCCAGGGTTTGGTAGATCCGGGTAATGAAATTATCAAGATGCTGGAGGCCGAATGTGCCGGCAATATGGTCCCGGAGAAAGGATTCGGAGAGTTTCAATCCACTGCTGCCCGGGTCTTCATCCTGCCAGAGGAAATGGTACTTGGCGAGCAGGTTTTCGCGACCAATCCTGGGAATAATTATGGAGAGATTGTTTTGGTGAATATTGGTGTAATAGGCGTAGATAACATCCTTTACTCCCTCGGAAAGACCCTGGAAAATATCAAGATACTGTGTATAGGAAAACCGTTTTACCTCCAGGGACGCGGAGAGTAGCGACAGAAAGGTGTCCAGCTTGCGACTGGTTATACCGTCAATGGCCAGGGCGCGGAGATAGAGTTGCAGGCATTTAATAATGCGAACAAATGTGGCCCTGGTAATAAAGGAAAGATTGACGGTCCGGGGAAGTTTTTCCAAATAGATATTGGCCAAATTCTCGAGGCGGAATGAAAGACCCAGAGCGTCGAATTTTTTTTCCCGGTATCGCCCATATACAGAAGGTATATCCACGGCAATATGTCGTTTATGGAAAATATCCTCCCGGGCCTGGAAAATTTCTTCCGAAAGAATGACTTTTTTCAGATTTTCCAGTCTTAAGAGAAGAGCCTCCAGGCAGACAAAGGTATCTTCGGATTGTAATTCACTATAGAGATCTCTCATTTCTGGAAAACCAGCCTGGGCTGCCTGTTCCAGTTGAAGTTTCAATTCTTGAAAACCCAAATTGTATTTCTGAAAAAGTAGCTTATACATTCTGACGAGCAGGCTAAAGCGTCGGGTTTCCGGTTCTGCCAGGTCATCTTGCTTTTCAAAAAATTCATCCAATCGTTTTTGGTCAAAGGACAAAAGGTCCCGAGGTTGAGAACAGCCGGGAAGCCCATAGATTCGTTCCATGATCTTTCTCAGATCATCCACCATGGGACCTTGTCGCAATACTCCGCTCAGCACTTCTTCGGGAAGATATGGCTCCAGTTCATCAAGATTGTCATTGGCCCAGAATCGAAAGATAGCTTCGATGAATTCCACAATGAGGTTGCTTGACTCTACATGGCTCTGTTTGCGCAGAAAATGAATCAATGGGTCTTTTCGTCGATGGATTTCATCCACTTCGGTGGACACATCTCGCAGCAGGCCTTCGGCCCCGATTTCATTGTAAAACACCGGCATGAGTTTGGTGAATTGCTTGACCAGGTTGTACACCGGCCCGACTGGATGATTCAAGAGTCTGCTGATGTCGCGCTGGAAAAGGTCTGTATCTTTAATGCAGGTTCCTGAAAGGTGAATATTGACAATCAGGGCGGAAAAGAGAGTCGAGCACCATTTGGGCTCTTGCATAATCAGGTTCAGCCAGACCCGAATATTGGCCAGATGGGCCGGGTTTGAAATCGGTTGCCAGTTTTCATCCACCCCTGTGACGTGGGAATACTGGAAACCGAACCGCACCACTTCCCAGAGAAAGGTTTCCACCAGACGGCTATTGCCTCGCTTAAACACCTCACTTCCAAGAACCTGAATACATTGCAACGAGGTGTGGGGATATCGCCGTACATTGGCTTTGAGTAAGTGAAGGGTGGTCAGGAGAAAGCTTTCGATTTCTTCAAAGGTCTGCCGCCGAATGAGCTGTACCAGGCTTCGGTTGATTTCCCGCAGGGTTTCTTCATGAATAAGAGAGAGTCCACTGGTTTCCATGATCCGGAAAAGGAAAAGCAGTTTGCGGTTTTCAGTGAAGCGATCATCATCTGGGGATGCCTTTTCGTCATCCCTGGAAACCAGTTCTGAAGGCACTTTTTTATAAAGGCGAACAAAATCAATATGGGCCGGCAGGTCTAGCAAGCCCTCTATGTCCGGGGGAAGCGACTCCGCATCAATGGTTTCAAGGGCTTTCAGGTGCTCATTGATCTTTTCGTGGGAAATGGCCTGGAGTAGTCTTCCGGCCTGCCATCCTTCACACAGCGAGTCGCATTGTTTGAAAAACCAGGCTTGCGGGTCTTCTTCGTGGAGCCAGTATTGGTAATTGAGGGCCAAAATTCTTTTCAACAGCCGGGCCAGGGGGCGAATATCAAAATTCGCTGTATCTGTCTGCTCGTGCTGCTTTGAAAGATCATTGAGATGGGCAGCCATTTTTTTAGCCGGATGATGCCCTTGGACAATATACATCATGGTTTCATCATCAAGATCATACAGCTTTGTAAAGCAGTAAGAGATGGATTTTTCAAAGCGCAGAAGTTCCTGGTGATCCTGGGGTAAAAAGCGCTCTATTCCGGCCAGGAGTGCTTCCAAAATATCCGCCGGAGAAGGCTTGTTTTTCCCCGTCCCTTCAAGGGCCAGGAAAAACAGGTCTGTAAATCGTTCCATGGCTTCCGGACCATGGGGGTGGGACCGATACTTATCGGCATTTTTAAGGACAAAGGTCCGCAGCCGGGGTAACAGGAGCTTCCAGTTCCTGAAGGGATGGCTGATTTCGTACAAGAGCTCTTCAAGGCTTGTGTGGATGCCGCGGTATCCAGTCACCACCTCAAAGAGTATGGAGTAGGCCGGATCAATGGTTACCTCATCGACAGCGGTTTCCAGGAGATTGGCCGTTAAGGCATCAGATTGTATTTCCGGTTGTGTCTTGTCTGGCATAGGTATTTAGTTGTATAGGCTGAAGGCGTTTAGGGTCGACGAATGACGTATCAAAAAATACCCTTCTTCAGTCTTAAAAAAACTTCCCCACCACATCTTTAAGAATGCCTTTGACATTATTAATGAAAAAGGTTGTCATCTCTTTGCCCATATCGACACCGGCTTTCTGTTTGGAGCCAACACGTTTCCTTTCACGGTCAAGGGCTGCTTTTCGATAAGATTGCATCAGCACTCCAATGGTAATATCGGTTGTGAAGAGAGCGGTTATTTTTTTGCTGATATATTCTTTTGCTGGACTGATTTGGGCTGCACCGATGAGGCCGCCTAAAAATTCGTTGATTATGGTGGCGGCAAATGCTTCTGCACCGGCCTTGGTAGCATTACGGAAAACCTTGTAGTCTACTTTTTTTCCGGCTGCAGCCCGAATGGCTTCTTCTTGACGATCCCCGCTTGCTTTTATGAAAGCGACACCAAAGGCTAAGCTTGCCTTGGCAATTGCTTCACCACTTTTTTTCATAAATGCTTTCAGGGCCTGTCTTTTGGCAACATGAGTGACGGCTTCGATTGCAGCTTTACGGACAACGAAGGTGCTGACAGCTTTGCTGGCTGCCGCTTTAGCCGCTCCGGTTAGCACCATCACCATAACTTCTGAGGTAAAGACCAGAAAAGGGACAATTGTATTGAGATCGTTACTAAACTTTACCCAAACTTTAGCATCACTTAATTGCTGAACATTTTTTTTGTATCCCTCCTCGTCTGCCAAAAAAACGCCGGTTTTTCCGAAGAATAAAATAGGCTTTGTTTTCACAATACCCTGCCCGGGCCTGCCGACAGTGGGAATAATTTTGGTGATCACTTGGCCGGTCTGATAATCCGGGCTTGGTCCAAAGAATTCGGAGTCAATGATATTTTCAAACAAGGATTTGTTGCCGGCTTTCTGGGCCAGGGTTTTAAAAACCTTAGGTATTTCTTTTTGACTAATGGTTTTACGAAAAATAATATCACCTTTGCGGTAATAATTCCTGTTCTTCTGGGGCCAGGTGAGCTTACTTGTAAAGGTGAAATTGCCTTTATAGTCCCTCTCTCCTCTGTACTGATAAAAAACAGGTTCACAGCGGCGAAAGGTAACGAAAAATGAGTTGTGATGACTAGATCCCAGGCCGACAGGTCCTTGACGATGTCCGGCAGGCCCTCTGCAAGTTGCTGCTGCTGCAGGACGTCTTCCCCCCAACAATGCTTTGCGGGGGCCATATTGTGGTTGTGTTTTGGCTGAGAAAAAGGGGGATCCCTGCTGCCCAGCGTTATCCCAGTCACCCATTATTCTATATACTCCTTTAGGTGAAACCAATGACCAGCCATAAGCTGACAGAAAACTCGTTCAGCTTATGGTTGGTTTTTGAACGGTTTGTTTATAATGGCTTTTGTGCTTCCATATAGAGGATAAGGTCAAGCAGTCTGTTGGAATATCCCCATTCATTATCATACCAGGAAAGGACTTTAACCATGGTGCCCAGTACCTTGGTGGATTGGGCGTCTACCACTGATGAGTGTGGGTTGCCTTGATAATCGATGGAAACCAATGGCTCGTCACTATATCCCAGAAAACGGTTGGAGGCCTCTTGCAGGGCTTCGTTAACCTCGGGTGCGGTGGTTTCTTTTTCAACTTCCATAACCGCATCAACCAGGCTGACATTGGGGGTGGGTACTCGCACTGCCAATCCATCGAACTTACCCTTCAGGTCTGGGATAACCAGAGAGACGGCGGCAGCAGCACCGGTTTTGGTGGGGATCATGGAAACTGCACCGGCTCGTGCTCTACGCAGATCACCATGGGGAAAATCGAGGATGCGCTGATCGTTGGTGTAGGCATGCACCGTAGTCATCAGACCTTTTTTAATGCCGAATCGGTCCAGGATTACCTTGGCCATTGGGGCCAGGCAATTGGTGGTGCAGGAGGCATTTGAAACAATGGAATGTTCAGTGGGGTCATATTCGTGCTCGTTGACTCCCATGACGATAGTCTTGATATTTCCCTTGGCAGGTGCGGAAATGATAACCTTCTTGGCACCTGCTTCTAAATGGGCGCCGGCTGAATCGGCATCGGCAAAGTGCCCGGTGGATTCAATGACGTAATCAACACCTAACGAAGCCCATGGGATATCGGCCGGATTCCGGTGGTTGAAGATTTTAACCGACTTTCCATCTACGGAAATGCCATCTTCCTGGGCAACAACGTCTTTGTCAAAGACACCCATTACAGAGTCATATTTGAGGAGATGTGCCAATGTACGATTATCTGTGAGATCATTTACCGCCATTACTTCGATGTCGGCAAAGACGTCGTATTTAGCCAGGGCACGAAAAACATTTCTGCCGATACGTCCAAATCCGTTGATACCGATACGTACAGTCATAGTTCTCTCCTCGTGTTGGTTTATGATTCTCTAAAAATTATTCTACACTTTTTTAGTGCCTTACTTTTGAAATCCTTTAAAAAAAATAAAAATGGAGAATTGGTTTGTGTTTAGCACGTTGTGTGAGCCAGCAAGGCACTTATCCTAAATTTAAGTCCGTTTCCACTTTCGTGGGATTAGGTTGTTGTGGCTGCTAAATTGAGAGCCTCCTCATATAGAGCAATGTATTTTTCCATCACCCGGTCCCAGGTGTAGAGTTGGTCAATTTGGCGAATGGATTTTTTTTGTATTTCTTCCATGGTTTCAGGTTGGTCAAAATAAAGCTGCAAGGCGAGTTGCATGGCACCCATTAAGGCTGCAGAACTATGTTCTTCATAGGCAATGCCCGTTTCTCCATGTCGCACCTTAACAAGACCACCCACATGATGAACAATGGGAATATTCCCAAAGAGCTGGGCAATATAGTCCGTCAGTCCGCACGGTTCATACCGGGATGGGATTAAAAAGAAATCTCCGGCAGCATAGATTTGATTTGCAAGCTGGGGATCAAAACCTCGCAGGACACAGAGCCGGCCCTGGTTATTCTTGTCCCGGGTCAATTCTATGAGCTCATCCTCAAGTTCTTTAGCCCCGGTTCCAAGGACAAGGAATTGAAACTTCTTGTCCAGCGGCAATAAGGTTCGTAATGCTTCAATAAGTTTATCCACCCCTTTTTGTGGAGTAAGGCGGCCGATGAAGGTGAAGAGTGGTAGGTTGTATTTACGACTTAAGGTTCCCTGTTGATCGATAGAACCGAGACTTTTTTCAGCGATTGCTTTGATGAGATTTTTTCGACACGTTTTTTTACCTTTAAGATCACCTTTTTTGGGGCAATATCCTGCTGCAAGAGAAAGCTCATCAGGCTTTTTAGTATTGAAATCCTCAGGATTGATACCGTTGGTTACTCCTGTCAGCGCGACGCCCTTGGTCAGTAAGTGATGGCCAAGCCAACCGGTGAGTGCATCGTCATCGGTTTCCCGAAGTTCACGGGCATAGTTTTCACTGACTGTATTGAGTACTGCATAGGAAGAAGCAGCAAGAAAGGGATCAAATTTTCCACCCAGAAGATTCTCGTGAATCACCCGTCCAGGCAGACCGGTAACGTTTTCTGCAAAGGGCAAATCGCCTACCTCTTGATGATAGCCAATTCCAGCATTGTGAATAGTTACCACAATTCCGGTGTTTCGGAAATACTGACGATAACCTTCCTTTTCTCTGACCATTGCCGGCAAAAGAGCTGTATGGCCATCATGACAATGGATGATGTCCGGCCTTCTTTTCAGACAGATCATCAGGTCTATAGCCGCCTTCTGCAGAAGAATGTTCATGGCAAAATAGTCACCATGGGCAGCGCCTTGATGGTGTAATGGATTTTCAGCCTCATCTTCTACGGTATAGGTGTAAACAGAGCGCTTTTCTTGAAATCGTTGGGCATCGAGAAGGTAAATGTCCACCAGACCTTTGCGACTCCATACACGAACAAGTTCACGCCGGTCAAACCCCACATAAGGGATGGCAATATCCAGAGAGAATTTTTCTTGCTTAAAGCCCAACCCTTCTGGATCCATAAATCCATAGAGAGGCAGAACAACGTTTACTTTTCGTTTGGAACGGGCCAACGCCTCTGACAGCTGCCGCGATACGTCTTTCACGCCTCCGGCGCCGGCTAAACCATCATATTCTCTGGTAATCTGCCAAATTTCCCCAATCGCCACTTTTACCTCCCGCTTCTTACTGCCTGTTGGCGTAAAAGGAAGTCTGCCAGTGTAAGGCAGACCATGGCTTCACAAACCGGAATGATGCGTGGAATTGCCGAGATATCATGCCGCCCACCAATCTTTACATCAATGGCTTCTCCATCAAGATTAATTGTGTGTTGTTCCTTGGCAATGGAAGGTATGGGTTTTACCGCAACTCTGGTAACGATATCCTGGCCACTGGATATGCCTGCGAGGATACCGCCTGCATTGTTGGATTGAAAACCGTCGGGAAGAATAGCATCATTGTTTTCTGAACCAAGCATGGCAGCTGTTTCGAAACCAGCACCGATTTCAACGCCCTTGACTGCGCCGATGGACATAAGGGCATGGGCCAGCTGGCCGTCTAATTTATCGAAAACCGGCTCTCCAAGCCCAGCAGGACACCCAGTGGCACGGATTTCCACCACGCCACCAAGTGTATCACCTTCCTTGCGAACTGCATCTACACGTTCTTCCATTTGAGCTGCTGCCTCTTGGTCCGGACAGAACAAACGGTTATTGTTTATTTGGTCAAAATTTCTCTCTTTGGCTTCTATGCCACCAAGGGCAATGGTGTATGCCTGAACCTGTATCCCGGACTCTTTCAGCAATAGCCTGGCTACGGCACCAGCCGCCACCCGGGCTGCAGTCTCACGGGCAGATGCCCGGCCACCACCGCGATGATCTCGCAGGCCATATTTTTTTAAATAGGTGATGTCACCATGTCCTGGACGAAAGATATCCTTAAGATGGTCATAGCTTTTGGAATGAGCGTCTTTGTTGAAAATGGCCAAGGATAAAGGGGTGCCGGTTGTTTTATCATTAAATGTGCCGGAGAGAATTTCCACAAGGTCCGGCTCTTTGCGAGGGCTGGTTGCACCACCCTTGCCGGGTCGACGCCTTTCCATATCCTGTTGAATATCCTGAGCTGTTAAAGAAAGCCCTGGTGGACAGCCATCTATGACGGCACCCACTGCTGATCCATGGGATTCTCCCCAGGTGGTGACTTTAAAAACACTGCCAAATGTACTTCCTGCCATGTGTGTACCTTTTGTTTTGTAGGATTCCGAAATCAGTAGGGTAAAATATTCGGAAGTACCTTGATAATTTTCTCAACTATTTCTTCCGGAGAAGAGGTGTTAGCATCAAGAACCATATGAGAACCTTTCTTATATAAAGGTGAGCGTTCTTGTAGTACGTGTTCAATTTCAGCCAAGGTGCTTTCGCCGGTCAATGGTGGGCGTTGCTCAGAAGTCTTATTGTCGGCTATCAGTCGTTCTTCAATGGTCAATAAATCAACGGAGAGCCACACTACTAGACTGGTCCGCATAAGGTTTGGCCAGATATCTTCGTGAAGAATGGCCCCACCTCCGGTGGCAATAACAATATTATCCCTTTCAATTAACTCTTCTAACAGGTTGCGTTCAAGTTGGCGAAAATGTTGCCAACCTTTGGTCTTGATTATTTGGTCAATGCTGCTGCCGGCCCGTTCTGTGATGACCAGGTCCATATTCAGAAATTCATACCCAAGCTGCACGGCCAACCTTCGCCCTACGGTTGTTTTTCCTGAAGTGCGGTAACCGGTGAGGATTATTTTTTGAGCCGGAGAGCGTGTCATAACTCGTAGAAAAATCCTTTTACATCAAGGAAATGGTTTTTCTGTGGCTGCAAGACAGGAACATACGCTTAGAAAATAGTATGGTTTTACTTTGATTACTGTCAAGCAGCCCGGCCATTGTTACAGAATTACAGTATGAATCCAGGTTAAGATTATACACCACTGAGGCTGAATGTCTAGGAATCAGAGTGTTGACATTCACGACATTGGACCGTATAAAGTGAGCGCTATACGTTTTTAATACTCTTTGTTGGATGACTGAAGAAGAATAGGTTTTAGATAAGGAAATACCGATGAATATCATTGTGTTGGCGACGGGAAACCAAGGAAAAGTAAAAGAATTTCAGAAGATTTTGGAGGATTTCCCTTTTGAGATAAAATGTCTCAGTGATTTCGGCCCTCTTCCTCCGGTAGAGGAGGATGGTGAAACTTTTGATGATAATGCTTACAAAAAAGCTGTTTTTACTGCCAAGGTACTCGGCCTGCCCGCGATTGCAGATGACTCTGGGTTGGAAGTTGAGGCTTTGGGTGGCAAGCCTGGTGTTCACTCAGCACGGTATGCCGGGGCTAATGCCAGCGATGATGAAAACATCCAAAAATTGCTGGCCGAATTAGACGGAGTTGAAGATCGTCGGGCTCATTTTTCCTGTGTGATATCAATTGCCGTACCGTCTGGACCGGCTCTGACCTATGTGGGCAAATGTGAAGGTGAAATAACGACCAAGGTTTCCGGTGATGGCGGTTTTGGCTACGACCCGGTATTTTTCTATCCACCTTTAGGGAAGACCTTTGCAGAAATTCCCCTTGAGGAGAAAAATAAGGTAAGTCATCGAGGCCTGGCATTGGCGGAAGTGGCTGCAGAGGCCGGCAAGATTGCCACATGGCTTGATCACCGGATAACCGAGATGAAGCCGTCAAAGCCGGACCATGAAGAGTTTGAGGATAATGACTGGTCGAAGTGATCAATAACTAATAATTGACTGTTATTAATTATTTCTTCCTATTCTTTCCCCCTGCCATGCTGCTCTCTTTTTTTCTGCTTTGATCCGTACATGACCGAGTCTGCCCGGGACAGAAGTTCGTCCAAGGAGGTCGGCGCGGCAGGATCATATTGAACAACACCACTACTTGCCAATAGACGATAGGAGCGACCCTGGATGCTGTTGCGCAGGGTAAGTTTTTCTTCAAAGCGCTCAACAATGGATTTTTTCCCAGGTGTTTCTGCGGAATCAGTTAAAAGCACGACAAATTCATCACCACCAATCCGGGCAATAATATCCGATTGTCGGAAAGTGTCTTTAAAAAGGGCGGCAAATTCCATGAGGGCCTGGTCTCCAACACTATGGCCAAGATGGTCATTAATCCACTTCAAGTTATCAAGGTCCGTATATAATAAATACATCGCGGTCTGGGTTCTCCCGGCAATTTGCAGTTGCTTACGGGCGAGGGTCATGAACCCTCGACGATTCAGCAAGCCGGTGAGATCATCGGTAATTGAAGCTTCACGTAGTTTGGCCTCCATGCGGACAATTTCATCGGCAAAATAATGAAATCTTTCTTCCAGCAAATGCAACTGGTCTCCTGTCTTTAGTGGTGGTAGGTGAATGCCAAATGCTTGCTGGCTGAATTGCTGTATTTTTTGGGCCAACACATCGATGTTATGGGTAATAAGCCACATGAGCATGTAGATGGCTGCAAGAATGGCCAGGGCGGCTAGTGCCAAGTGCCTGCGCTGGATTGTAATAATTTCTTGGTTGAGCTTGCCAACCTCTGCTGTGGATATCAGGGTTACAAATTTTACCTGCAGATCCGAGGCACCGTAGTCGAAGAATGACTGCCCTTTAACCAGATATTTTCTCCTGAGGTCAAATATTGGGGTTCCCGGGATGATGTGGTCCATGTCATTGCTTGCCAGAACAACCTGGGTCTCCCTGTCAACAAGGGCAACGTGATGCCCTTTCTCCGGGAAAGGCGCCTGGGAGGCAAGGAGAAAAGATCGGTCAATGGGTGCGACAACCATGAGCCCGGCAGGAGGAAGGCCATTTTTCGACTGGATTGATTCTGTGACAAGAAGAAATGGTGAGCCATCAATGGCGGTCATCATGGCCTGGCCTTCACTTTGAAGTCGAAGAAAAGGCAATGCTTCAAAAAAACTCTCCGGCAATTTTGGGCCATACTGGTAAAGTTCCCTTAATTGCCCACTGCCGTCCAAAAGGAGAACATACCGTACTGCGGCCAATGGACGAAGGAGAGAAATTTTTGGGAACCATGGCGGCATTCGTTTGTGTATTTTGGCTGGAGCCTCCTCTGCCGAGGTCCACTCGTTGGCATTGTTTTTCAGGTAATCGGTAAAACGCTCCTGGGTGGTGATGATTTTAGCCACTGTGCTATGGACACGGAGGTGTTGATCAAAATATGTTCGATCAAGGCGGGCCATACCTTCCAACCGGGTTTCAAGCCGTTTATGAAGCATGCTTTCCAGTTGGCGAGTCTGAAGAAAATCAATAAGAGCCCATACCGCCACGCCCACCACCAATGTGAGGAATAGCCCCTTGATGGTCATGGGGATCCGGTGGAATAATGTTATGACTCCCCTTTGATAGGGTGCTTCTTGTTCAGTCATTATTATTGTTTAGGCTCTCCTGAAAGTTCATGGCCGGTAAATTGCCATCCTGATTGCTTTAACTCTTGTATAGGGATGATAATAAAGCTGTCCTTAACTTTTTTCATCCTCTCTTTTAGAAATTGAACAAAAGCTGCGATTTCTGGATGGGCGGATTCTTTATTTGTCCATATGGCGATCCCTAAGGTGCGATAGAGTGGATATCTGCCAGTGCGGAGAGCCTCCCGGTCTTGTGGGTTGATGCCATTAAGGTGTAAAGCCTTCACCGGCCATTTTTTGCCATATTGATTGATCATCGCCGCAGCCTCCCAGCCTATGGCGTTGGGCTGTTCGGAGACGGAATGAATCATGTCTGGGATGGTAGGGACAGCCTGCTGAACAGGGCTAAAAAGATCTTCATTATCCAATAAGAGGCGCCAATGACCTGGACGTTTTTTGCAATGTAGGCGAATAACCGGCTGGATTGGCATGTCGGGTCCAGGAGTTCCGGGTGATAATTTAATGGCTGACCAATTGGCAATTTCTCCTTTGAAAATAGCCTTTGCTTCATCGAGAGAAAGGTTCTCCGCCGGATTATTCGGGTGAGTTATGAGAATTATAGGGGTGATCCCCATAGTGTGAAACTCAAGCCCTGGGAGTCGATCCATCTTGCCTGGCGGACAACAGAGCCCTGCCATGTCTACAGTTTTTTTTAATAATTCACCGACTGAAATACCACAGGTGCCATCCTTGGCCGCAATGGTCAAATTATTGGCTTTTTCATATTCTCGAATACTCTCTTCTAATGCAGGGTAGAGATGTTGGTCCAAAGAAAGGGCAAAGTCTGCTCCGGTTGCCCAGTTTCCATGTACAATGGGCTTTTTTTGCCATTTTTCTGGCAAATCTACTTGTATGCTGGGATTAGAGAAATGACTTCCTGACTTACTTGGCTGTAGAGTCTCTCCTGTGGCGACTGTGACTGTCAAATGAAAGAGGAGGCAAACAAGAATTATGAGGGGCAACGAAAAATATCGTTTTTCCATGATAGCCTCGAAGAAAATATTATGGCAGGCAGAAGAGAAATGATTATCAATGTACCAACTCATCTCTATGCAAATTGGTATAGGGAACGAAGTGTGTCAAGGAAATTCGCCGTTTTAGCGAGTGAGGGGGAACTTTTTATAGGTTTTTGGAAATAGATGAGAGTTGATGCCCCCTATTAGACCGCCAAGTCAATTTCTTGTATAGCTCCTACAATGCCATCCTCTCCCAAGAATACGGAAGTCTCTTTTACAACACCTTGTAATGTGCCAACCTCATTTTTGATGCTGAAAGGAGACTCAACACGTTCCAATAATATGGCACCAATTCCTCTTTGGGAAAGGTTTTGCAGGTGAAGATTTCCAATAGCATCTCTACTCCAGACTCGTAGTTTTTCAAATATGGGGTCAGTCTCATCAATCCATCCATTGCCATCCTGGTCAAACACGGCCAGTTCATCAAAACCATTGCCGGTAGCAGGGCCAAAAAGCTCCAAGCCATTATTGACTATGCCGTCCTGGTTTTTATCCAAGACAAGGAAGCCACTTCCTTGTCCGACAAACGGTACCTGCTCTTCCGATCCGTCACCGTCCAGATCAAAAGAAAAGGCCATATCGCTCAATTCGGTGGCTTTTCCATCAAAATTAATGACAAGGGGATCTATAAGTTTGGCGTCTCCAGCCCTGATTTGAATGCTCGATTTTTCAGTATGGGAATGAAACATTTCAAGATTGAGGGAGAAGCTAATGCTTTCTCCATCCATGGTTTGAACAATACCGACTGCCTGCACAGCAGTTTCTTCAATTTCCGTAGTGTACACTGTCGCATCATATTCTAATCCCCAACCCTGCCGGTCAGAATTGTCCTGTCCTTCCTGAATAGGCGCGGCTTGTTCAGGGGAAGTACCTTTCAATGATTCCATACTGGCGATATTGATTTTTTTTCCAGTAAGCACTTCGAGAATGCGCTGAATAGCCCGGACTTTTGGATCTACAGGGATGTACTCTTGTTCAATGGTGTGAGATATTTCAGGTTTTGGGGCATTGTTTGCTAAAATTTCAGCTGCTCGAGGTGAGATTGAAACATTATCGCTGGGCTGTGTAACATTGTTAGAGACTTCTGGTGGCCGGTCACCAACCCAGAAGAGAAGTGATTCTTGGCGTGATTTTTCTTCCCGTTGCGTATGGCTTGCGGTTAAGCGCACGTCTGCCTGTTGGATTTTCATAGGTCCCACCTCCACGAAAATATCCTGCTACACTTTTCGGCATGATGGGCATAAAAGGTAAAAAGTTTTTCCTATTAATTTTTATACATCTTGTGTGAGAGGAAGGGTAAAGGAGAATGTACTTCCTTGGCCAAGCACACTATCAACCCAAATTTTCCCGCCATGATGCTCGATGACGTATTTACATAATGGCAATCCGATCCCGGATCCCTTGGGCTTGTTGGTGAGACCATCTCCAGCCTGAGCAAAAATATCAAAAATTCTTTGCCAATCGCTTCTGTCAATTCCAATGCCAGTATCTTCCACCGTTACCGCGATTTGGTTTCCCGTTTTTTTCACTGTACATTTCACTGTTCCTTCTTGGGTAAACTTTGCCGCATTGGTAAGTAGATTAACAAGTACCTGTATGAGACGTTGCCGGTCACCGATTATCTGGGGCAGGTCATTTTCAATATCGTGGGTCAAAGTAAGGTCTTTTTCTTGAAAAAGATGGTTGGTGGTAGCAATAGCTGATTCAATTACCTCTGCCAAACTAAGGGGGTGGGTGCTCAGTTTAATGGTTCCCGCTTCTATTCTTGAAATATCAAGAACATTGTTAATCAAGGTGGCGAGTTTAATGCCTTCTGAAATAACAATATCTACATTTTCTCCTACTTGCCTTAAAGTCTTCTGTGGTTTCCCTTCATCACCCTGGATTGCAGGCAAAACAACTTTGTTTAATTTTTTTCTTACAATTTCTGCAAAACCAAGCATGGATGTGAGGGGGGTGTTAAATTCGTGGCTTACATTGGCCAGAAATTGGCTTTTAGCTCTGTTGGCTGCCTCTGCAGTGATTTTTGCTTTCTGCAACTCAGCAGTTCGGGCCTGGACCAGTTCCTCCAGATGGTCCCGGTGCTGTTTAAATTCTAAATGGGTTTTCACCCTTGCTCTGACCACCAAAGGACTGAATGGTTTGGTAATATAGTCCACTGCTCCGTGCTCAAATCCTTTTGTTTCGTCTTCTGGGCTATTCCTGGCGGTTAAGAATATGACGGGGATGTCATGGGTGCGCTGATCATTTTTTAATATTTTACATACCTCATAGCCATTCATCTCGGGCATCATGATATCCAGGAGGATCAAGTCCGGAGGTGTGTCGGAGCTGGCAATCTCAATGGCCCTTGGTCCACTGGTTGCAACACTTAAGCCATAGTATGGTTTTAATATTTCAGAGATAATTTTAAGGTTTACAGGCCTGTCATCCACTATCAAGACCAGGGGACTTTTGTTTTTACTATCCATGATCCCGCTCCAAAGAAATGCCTTGTTTTTCAACTATGGCTTCTAATGTTTTCCGGGCCACGGGAAAATCAAACCTGTTGACCTGTTCAACAAGCATGCTTAGTTCATCTTCAATACCGATTTTGGCAAGTATTTCTCGTGTTGACTCAAGATATTCTTCAGCCGCGGGATCATCTCGACAAATTAATCCATGCAACTCATGCAGGATCGGCTCAACATCAGCTGGTACCGACAGTTCGGTCTTTACATGTTTTTCTATTTTTGGTGGAGCAACCATGAGTTCTGATTGGATAGCGGTTAATACTTGGTTCAAGGCTTTTTCAAAATTCGATACCAGGCCAGATGAGTCGTCACAATCTCCCTGGAGAAGACTATTCTCCAGATCTTGGGCCTCGGTTTCAAGTTTGTAGGCTGCAATGTTGGCAGAAACGCCTTTTATGGAGTGTACGAGTTGAATGGCTGAGTCCAGGTCTCCATGTTTCAGCATTTCTTGCATTGTTTCTTCTGCCAACTCATAGTCACGATGAAATTCCAACAGGAGCTTTTTGTAAAGACCCCGCTTTTGATTTACTCTGCTAAGCCCTGCTTCAATATCAAGGCCAGCAAGGGAACCGGGGAGTGCTTCGTCCAGTGCATGTCTTTCAGGTGAAAGGATAAGCTCAGGCGGTAAATCTCTTTTGCCGGGTTGTATCCAGTGTGCCAAAGTTGTAAAAAGTTCCTTGCTCCGTATTGGCTTGTTAATGTGATCATTCATTCCCGCTGCAAGAGATTTTTCTCGATCCCCCTTCATGGCATGGGCGGTCATAGCAATAATGGGCAGCTCTTGAAATCGAGGATCCTGCCTAATCCGCTGAGTGGCTTCATATCCATCCATCATGGGCATCTGAATATCCATGAGCACCACGTCAAATTTGGTTTTAGACTCTGCTATTAATTGCACCGCTTCTTTGCCGTTGTTGACCATTATGACACCCAGGCCGGCACTCTCTAAAATTTCCTTGGCCACCTGCTGGTTAATCAAATTATCTTCTACCAACAGGGCCACAGACCCGCTGATTTTCGAGACAAGATCTGGCTCTTCAATGGTTTCGTACACATGTTCTGCAATTTTTGCCTTCTCTTTGCCAAAAATGCCCATGATAGTATTAAAGAGGAGCGAATTCTTAATCGGTTTGCTTAAAAAGCCATCGATAATTGTCACCTCACTGGCCGGGATCTCTTTCTCATCCCGAAAGCCACTGATGATTATCACCGGTAATCCCTTTAACAGGGGATTCTCCTTGATTTTCCGGGCAGTGGCAATACCATCAATACCGCCTAGAACCCAATCAAGCATGACAAGTTGAAACGGTTCCTGGGTGTTTGCCTGTTGGCGAAGTTTAGCGAGGGCCTCTTCTCCGGAGGCAGCAGTTTCCGGCAAAAATGAAAAGCATATCATTACTTCCGATAAGACCTGTCGGACCATCTCATTATCGTCAACGATCAATATCTTCAGTCCTTTTAGATCTTCAGGTGTTTTATAGTCTATTTGCAGCTCATCCTCCTGCCTGTCGAATTTCGCTGTAAAATGAAAGGTACTGCCTTTATCTGGCTCACTTTCTACCTTGATTTCCCCGGCCATCATCTCCACCAGCCGTTTACAGATAGCGAGCCCCAGCCCTGTTCCTCCATATCTCCTGGTATGAGAGCCATCGGCCTGGGTAAAGGCAGTAAAAAGTTTATCAATCAAATCCTGGTCAATGCCAATACCGGTGTCCTTGACCTCGAAGGCAAGTAGGATGGTGTTATTGAATTTTTCTTGGCATTTTACCCGGATGACTATTTCACCCTGTTCGGTAAATCGAATGGCATTACTAATCAGGTTGATAATAATTTGTTTCAACCGTAATGGATCGCCGATCAACCCGTCCGGCACGTCATCTTCTACAATGAGGAGAAGTTCAAGCCCTTTTTCCGAGCATTTTTTAGAAAACAAGTCCACCACAAGGTTTAAAACCTCATGCAACCGGAAATCCACTTTTTCCATATCCAGCATGCCGGCTTCTATTTTTGAGAAATCGAGAATATCGTTGATGATCCCCAATAAAGTATCGGCCGAATCCTTGATAATTCGCAGATTCCTGAGAGCCTTGGTACTGAGATCCTGGGAGATCAAAAAATCGGTGAGCCCAATTATGGCATTCATGGGTGTGCGGATTTCATGGCTCATATTGGCCAGAAAATCGGATTTTACTTGGCTGGCCTCTTCAGCGGCTTCTTTTGCCTTTTCGGTCTCCCTTCTGGCTGTTTGAATATCGGTAATATCAATAAACGCCTCAAGGATGAAATCCTCGATTTTGACGGCGCTTTTCAATATAGGAGTTTCACGGTTTTCACGGCACAATGCTATGGTTTCCAACTGTTTTATTGACTCGCCTTTATCCCATATGGGGCATTCTCCTTGTTTTCGAGGACAGACGAACTCATGACACACCTTATTTTCAATTTCTTCTTTTTGACGGCCGAAGATTTTACATCCGGCATTATTTATTCGGGCAATTTTTTTATCATGATCGATCATCATGATCCCAAAAGGGCTGTCTTCGATCAATCTGTTCAATATTTCATTGGTTTCAGAAAGTTGACCATATGTCGCCTCCAATTTATCCATCATCTGGTTGAAGTTAATGGTTATGGTTTCAACCTCATCCAATCCTTCCATATCACCAGGTTCTGAAGCGGTTTCCAGTCGCATGCCCAGGTTGCCTTCTCCTTCGGTGACTTTGAGAAGGATATAGGCCAGGCGTTTGATTTTATCAAAGACTCGGAATTTGAGGAGGATCAGCAGGGCAATGGAAATGGCCACCGTGCCGAGAAAGGGAAGAAGGTTGATGAGAAGCCGTTGATTTCTCTGACGGATAAAGCTGGTATTGTCCACCGCCACTGCCAAATGGCCGACGACTTTGCCTTGAAAGTTTGCCAATTTTTTTAATCGACTGTAATAGGAGCTGTCCTTAAAAGTAAGGAGCCCTTTGGATGGATATGGAGTTGGTTTCCCTGACAGGCTTGAAAGAACAGCCTCTTTGTTTCGATTATAGACAATGACCTCAGCACTGGTGACATTAACAATTTTTTCAGCCAGGACTTTTTTATTATCAATAACGTTTATTACCACTATATAACCATAAATGTCGCCGATATAGTTGATTAGGTGAATGACTGATTTATAACAGAGAACGGTGTTGCCAGTTGATACAACACTCTCTCCTACATGAGGCGCCTGCAAGACAGCTTCATCAACCTCTTCGATCCCGACTCTTTCCGCAGGAACTGCAATTAATGATTTGTAGAGTTCAGGCTCAGGAATGCCAACTTCTGTATGGCTGGTGGCGAGGATCTCTCCATCCTCGTCGAAGAGGAAGAGACGATCAATTTGATGAACTGAAGAGATATTCTGCAATTCAACCTGTAGAGGGCGTACCTTATCCCACTCCAGGAATTCATAAAAAGAAGTATTTTTTTCCCGAATGATTTCAGAGATGAAGGTCAGTCGCCCTGTTTCATTGTAAAGAATGGCATTGGCCATCTCAAGGGTATTGTCTAGACTCTCATCGATGCGATTGGATATTTGCCTATTATATTGCACCATGGAAAAAATGGCGCTGGCAATAATCACAACAATGAGGAGGCCGAAAATAAGAACAATGCGGCCAATAATGGATTGCCGGGTGAGTTGCATTTTTTATCTATCAGTTGCTGATAATTTACCTTCTGATTAAGGACTTATTTCCTCTCGACTCACCGATGGCAAGCCTTCTTCCAACCATCGTGACATCCCCCCTTTAACCACACCGACTACATTATAGCCTTTGAGGATAAGGAATTTCGCTGCCACCTGTGACTGCCGCATAAAGCCATCATTCACTATAATTTTTCGGTCTTTAGGAATTGTGTGATAGTTCTCAGCCAGGGTCATAAGAGGATGGATCTTACTCCCTTTGAGAAATGATGTTATTTTTTTGAAATCCGGGGGCCGGGCATCAACTATGAACAAATCCGTTTCTTCGTCTAGCATGGCAAGAGCTTTCTCCGGTTTAATGGTCTTAACTTTGATTTTTGAATACTCTTTATTTACGGTCATGGGATATCTGTGATTACGCCATCCAGGGATGCCGCCCATAAAGCAAAATAGATTGGTGTATCCTAACTCGGCAGCAATACATGCCGCCCGGGGTGAATATGGTCAAGGCTCACCCATACAATAAAAAACAATGGGCATGTCTTTATCTTTGGGCAATTTATTCGAGGTTTTCAGTTTTGTAACAGGAATGGAGATGGAGCCGGTGATGTGCTGGACATCATATTCAATGTCGCTCAAAACGTTAATCACTACAGCAGTCCCTTTTTCCAACATCTCTTTGACTTCCGGAGCAGTGATTTCCTGGCAATCCATGTGTTCCTTGGCCATTGAAGGCGATTGATAGCCGGTAACCAGTGTTGAAATAAAGATGGCAATGAAAACAAACAGGCGAGGTGTTTTCATAACTAATTCTCCCATTTTGTGGAGCTCTGATGAACGAAATATTATTTCAGCAAGCGACTTTAATTTAGCTTTGAAACCATAATTAATTATATAGGTTTAGTTAGGAAATAACCAAGCAGAGAATGAACGAGGGAAAAAAGAGTTTGGAAGAAAGCCACCACGGTGTGGCTATTATTTTTATGAAAGCGGTTCAAGGGATACTTCTCCCCATGCACCTAGGCGATCTTCATGTATGAGGACCGCTCCTTGAATCCCTGCAATATTCTTGGCCGCCTCCAGAGCAGGTCCAATATCATTTTTCTGACTTATGTGATTGCCAAGGGCAGTGGCCGCTGCATCGGCAAGGGCGGTAGATGGGGCAAGGACAGTTGCAGAATCAGCCTTGCCCATGCTGAGGGAGTGGCCAACGGTTCCCGATGAAGTACAGATACCCAGAGGCATTTGTGAATGTTTGATTTTTAGTCCAATTTTGTTGCTCAATACAGAAGTGCCGGCAAATACTTTTATGAGACAATCCTGTTTGCGAGAAATGAAAATATCACCGCCATTTTCTACGATGACTTCTTGCACTCCTCTATCCAACAATCCTTGGCCCACAAACTCGGCAATGGCCCCTGCTACCGCAGCCATCGGACCTACATTGGCAGATTGACCGGCCAATATCATTTCTTTAACAAGACCTGGAGCAGTGGGCTCAGCAGGCAAGGGAGTTAATGATGAAAGGAATTCAGGCGTGTTTTCAATGAAAGATTCAATATAGCTCCGGGCTTGTAAAATGAGGTGCGTGGCGGTGTCCTTCATTTTTTGCGATGCCAGGATATGAAGGTCGGTCTCTCGAACAGTGACATGAAATGAAAGCAGGCCCGGAGCTTCTGCCTGTTGGCGATAGCTCCGGGCCTGGTATGATGCAGGCAATTTCTTAGCCATTGTTTCTGCTTATTTATTTGGTCATGTCAGCCCATTCAATCCAGGAGCCATCATGGACCAGGATATTGTCATGGCCCAGGGAACGCAGGATCATGTAGAGCTCGGCTGCCAAGGCATTCGTATTGCAGGATGTAACAATGGTTCCCCGGACTCCTGGATAAATATGGATATTGTTTAATACCCATGACAACTCGTCCATGGCGAGCATTTTGCCTTCATTATCCATCAATGCTTGCAAGGGTAGGTTGATGGCTCCAGGAATTCGGCCGGGACGGTGTGCTTCTCGTCGCTTGGTATGCCCTTTATACTGTGAAGCTTTGCGAGGATCAATAAGGATGAGATCACCGGTTTCGAGCTCCTTCTGAAGGGTCTTGCTGTTTATGATCACTTCCGTTGTCTGAACCGGATAAGGTGGCACAGGTTTAAATTCAGGGCTAGGTCCATCTTCGGTGTCAAAGTCCATCTCTTCCCATCCGTCAAAGCTGTCTTCCAGGAAAGAAATTTTAGTGTGACCCATACTTTCCAGGGCCAAAAAGGTAACTCCACGTGAACTGGAATCGCTTCCATAAATGACCACACGTTTATCTGGCGTAAGCGGTATGCGATCCTGGAAAATCGCTGCCAACTCTCCAGGCGACTTCATCATAAATGGCGGTTTGGCAACGTTGTTGGTACGTACATGACAGGCGCATAAGTTATAGGACCCAGGGATATGATCTTCTTCGTAGGGCTCCATATCCCTTACGTCGAGGATGATAAGGTCTTCGTCGTTCAAATGATCGTTCAACCATTGAGGTGAAACCCGAATAAGCGGATCTTTGGGAGGGGCCGCTTTCTTCATGGGGGCCAAGTTGGGGATGGCAGCTGGTATTTTTTCCGGCGGCACGATAACATTTTCATTGGCCTTTTGGAGTTCTGGCTCTACATCATCCTTGGTGAGAAAAATATCGGGATTCCCATGGCAATGGTTGCAATGGGCAGCCTGCCATGTTTTTCGCTGAATGCTGTGGGTTGACCGGTTGCGTTTAAATGTCGGGTCAGCATCGAAATTTTCTAGATCACTACCAATATAGTGTTTGTATGTGTCCGGTTGAATGGGAACCTGACGCACGAGCACATACTCGGGCTCATTTTCAGTGGCTGCATTATTGGTATTCAGGCCGATTTTCAAATTCTTCTCACCGGAATTACTCTGAAAATATTGAATACCATATTCATCGGTGCCAACATGACATTCACTGCAATTTTGATAGGCTTGGCCATGACAGACCGTACAATGTACTTTGCCGGCATGGAGTCCATGGTGCCGGATGGCCCCCTGTTCCAGGTTTTGGTGACAATCGGTGCATTGTGGCGCCTGGCTGGTTTCGTAACGATTGGCACTGGTTACACCAATACTTGAGGCGTGCATCTCGTTGCCTGTATGGCAATCTATACAAACCATACGTGCATCGCGGTAATGGACATCGCCCATACTTTGAACACCGGTGAAGTCATTGGCCACCGGTTCTTCATGGCAAGGAGCACACTGGTATACAAAATCCGGTGTTTTTTGGAAAAAATGGCCTTTCCGCAGACCACCGCCAGTAGAGTCAGGTCGACTCACATGGCATGTGCCGCAACTACTTTGGTGACACGACATACAGTGTTTTTCCGCCACCTGCTTCTCCTGAAGCATTTTATACTGTTCCGGCGAACTGCGCCTTTTCATGGAGGCGAATAAGGTGGCCGGCTGGGAGTGAAAAGAGTCTTTGGCACCATTGGTAATTTCCTCGTGACATGGTCCGCATGCTGCTGCTGCATTGCCAATCGAGGGGTCTTTAACCATACCCTTGTGGCCCTCGGCCGGGGTGTCAGCATCTGGATTCCCCTTATGACAATTTTGGCAGGGGACTTTGCCATGGGTTGTTTCCAGGAAATCAGGATCAACGAGAATTTTTTCAAATAAATCAAAAGAGGTTTTGGAAACTGAACAACGAGTACCCTCCTGCATGTCCGAGACTGCAGGCTCGACAGCCTGAGCAATGAGTTCTTCAGTCAATTCATCGATCATGTCATCATCGGTATGACAGGTTGCGCATCCGGATAAGGATTCCGCCCAAGTATTTCCTGGTGCTATAAAAAGAAATAGTCCAAGGAGGCAAAGAAGAAAAAAGGTGAGACGCGGTAAATTGTTCAGCATGGGGAATTCCTCAAGAAATGTGCAGGTCGTAATTCAGGTTTGGAACAACAAGCTAATGGAAGATCAAAATAAATACGATTACGTCAAAAAAAACAGGGGCGGAAATAAATTCCGCCCCTGAGTAAAGGTTTATTACCAGCGATATACCATGTTGATATATGCGCTCCACATCTCTGTGGGTGTGGCAAATACGGTATTCAGGGCTGTAGCATCTTCGATCTCTACAGGATCTCCCATGAAATTGCCGCTGCCGGTGTACTCGTAATCATAGTACTGGGCACCAGCGGAGATCAGGAACTTGGTTCCTAGAACTGGCTGATGGTAGTAGATCTCTCCTACATGACCACGGGTCGCCAGTTTGTTGGCTCCCAAGGTGTCTTCGGCAATGTTGAAGCCGAACCAGTATTTAGATCCCCAGTTGTACTCAAGACCTAAAGCACCTTTGGTCCAGGGAATAGGAATCTTGACACCGGCCCATACGGAATACCCTTCATGGTCATCCAGGTCACCGGAGGCATTGAGCATGGAGTCCATTTCCATGAATTGGAACATGGCATGCTTGGAAGAGGTGGATGGTTTTGCCATATTGGAGGCCAGGTCAACAAACCAATCTACACCAAAATGTTTACCTTGGAAGAGCAAAGAAACGAGATCCATGCTTCCCAGAGTGGTGCTTGGTTCAAATCGGCTGATATAGCCACCACTATTTGCAGACAAGGTATAGTTATCAAATTCACCGTCATTATTGTAGTCTTGTCCGTTTATGGAAAATGGCAGAGCAGTGATGGCGGTAAAACCGTCGGTGATATCAAAGGCCCGGGCAAAGAGATGGGAAATCTTGAAGTTGTTGCCTTTATACAACCTGAAGATATAACCAAAGAAATTCACATCATCGGTATCTGTTTGGTTCGCCATGGCATTGGAGTTACCGGAACCCGCGCCGGATTCATATCCTTGTCCGTAGCAGAGTTTGAAGTTCATGCCTTCCAAGCCAGTGATTTTACTGATATCAAAACCAAGGGAGGCGCCGTCAAACTGCCAGTTGATCACATGGACCAAAGGAGACGCACCTATGTTAGCATGGGTGCTGACTTCCCAAGGGCCGCCACCGAGAGCAGGACGTCGTCCAAGGGAGAAGTGCCAGTGCACATCACCAAAATCATTCCGATAGGTTACAAAGCCCCTTTCCAGGCGCATAACCGAATCGCTTCCTTTATTATGGACATTGCCGTCCATGGTGAATTGATCAAAAGAACCATTGAACCATTTAACACCGGTGGAGTCTCCCCATACCTTGTTGGCGGTAAGACGGGCACCCATAGTCAGATGAGGATGGGGGTCTGCTCGGAGATCCATACGGATTCTGGTGGTCCAGATGGCATCATTGTCAATGTCAACTTCTGCCGGTTCAATACCTTTGAACATCATTTGATACATGCCCAAGGTATTACGGTCAAAATTAGGCCCGAAGAAATGTCCACCCAAAGGAGTAGCAGTTTTGCTAATTGCTGGGTATGCATCTGGTGCGGCTTGCATAAACATGCCGAAGAATGTTCCAACATCAGCAGGATTGGTTGGGTCCATGCCCTGTTGGACCATCATCATGCCGGCCGTTTCCGCGGACACGAAACCAACTGGCAGCATGAAAATCGGAGCTCCAGTAGGCAGGTAAAAACCTGAGAAGTAGCCTCCCATGAACATATTGGGCATCATTTGTCCAAGGATGGCCTGGTATTCTTGGGCAAAGGTAGGGTTAAAGCTGTAGTCGACCATACCGTCGCCTGAGAGGTCACCCATTGGCACAGCCAAATCGTCAAATGCCCATGTCTGCAACATAACTTGAGCAAATTCGGGCAAAGCCAAAGCATCCATGTAATGGAGGCTGGTGAGCTCGGTGCGCAGGTCAACACTCCAGTTCAGGCGATCGGAAGCAGTGTGTTTTTCGTTATCCCCCACACGTTCATCCAGTTCATCCAGCATGTCTTGAACATCGCCGAGATCTTTCTTAAGTGCCTTGATTTCCTCTTCCATTTCCTGTTTTGTCTGGCCAGCTTGAGCTTTATCGGTAAAGCCAGGTGCGCCACAAAACATGGAAGTTGCGACAACAGTCGCCAAAATAGTGGTACCGTAACGTTTTAGCATACTTTTTCTCCTCTCCCCCGTTGGTTAAAGTGCAGAGCGTGCTCGCCCCTTTCTTTAATATTCAAAAAGTAAATAGTGCTAAAATAACGCCTCATATTAATCGCAGGTTTGCGGTTTGTCAGAGTCAAGGGCAGAGCTGTTCAAGTAACGGTGGACATTGTGCAAGGTGTCCATTGAATAGCCTAAGCTGTCCCAATCAGCATGTTTTCTTTTAAGTTTTTTTTGGTCCTTGTCAAAATAACGTCCCCACTGCTTTTTAGTCTTGGCAGCTGGGCTGATTTTTTTGGCTTTACTTCCATCGTGGCAGGTTTTGCATTTCGTGTTCAATTGGTCTTTACCCTTGGCAGCGTCCCCGGCTTCCATGTCAAAAGCCTGGGCTATGCCGGCCGCAAACATGAAACCTATGAGAATTGCTGCTACTTTAAATACCTTCATGCTGTCCTCCTGTTCATTAAGCCCGTTGGTAAATCACCACGAACTTTGTTTTAGCTGAGTTACTTTGTAACTAAACTTCTTAAAATTGTTGCATGAGCCGGTTTAGTTCATTTGCAAAATCATTGAGCCGTGCTGTTCCCATCTGAATAGCGTCGGACCGTTCATTAGTATCCCCGGCAGCATCAGAAACTCGGTGAATATCACCGGTAATTTGGTTGGTGGCTTGCACGACCATATTAACGTTACTACTTATGTCAGTTGTAATGGCAGACTGCTCTTCAACTGCTGCGGCAATGGAAGAGGTGTTTTCGCTCATCCTTGAAATGGTGTCGGTGATTTTTGCAATGGCATCAGCAGAGATCTTACTTCCTTTCTGGATGGACTCAATTTTAACGGTAATTTCGTCGGTTGCCTCTGCGGTTGCCTCAGCAAGTGCTTTTACCTCCCCGGCTACAACAGCAAAACCTGCTCCAGCTTCACCGGCTCTGGCGGCCTCAACATTGGCATTTAATGAGAGTAGATTGATTTTAAAGGCGATGGAGCGAATTGTGCCACTGACAGTACCAATGGCTTCGGATAGTTTTTGCAGCTCCATGCCGAGCTCGGTTGTCTTTTTAGCCTCTTCGACAGATTCACCAGCCATTTCAGCCGAAGATATAGAGCTATTGCTGATTTCTTGAATGGAGGCGTTCATTTCTTGAACCGCCGAAGCGACGGAGTCAATGCTGGAGGCGGTTCTTTCCATGGAATCACTGGCACTAGTGGCCATGTCCATGGTTGTATGAGAGTTTTCGGACATTCGCTCGCTCATGCTGGAAAAATCTTGGGCAGAATCAGAGAGCTCACGGACCACTCGTTGGACTGCACTCACTGCTCGACGAATAACAAAAGTTGCATAAATACCAATGAGAACAGCAGTGGCCAATCCTATGCCGGAATAGACCATAGTTTTCATTCGGTTGTCATTGGATGTTATCTCCATGTCGTCAAGACTTGCCTGCATAACATTGTCTTGCAGATAGCTTTCCAGCTCGCTAGCAGCGCGTATACTGTCATCATAGATAATATCCAAGTTTTTTATCTGATCGTTAAACTGGTCCTGTACTTCCTCGAATTTTTCAAGGGCCAGGTTTCTCAAGCCGGAAAAATAGAGACCCAGCATGTTAAGGTCTTTGTTGGCAGAAACGAGAATTTTTTCTGCTCCTGGATAATCATCTTTTCTAAGAAGTTTGTCGATCTCGGCTGCATAATTATGAAGTTTGCGGTGCAGGGGGTCGATCTCTTCAAAAACTTCGGCAATATCTTCGTCTGGTGAAGGATTGGCAGTGTACCATTGGTAAAAACCACATTTGTTATAGTCCATACCACCGGTGAGACGTTTCTTTTTGCCAATGGATACGCCCAGAGAGCGGATAAACTTGATATGCCCAAGTTCCCTTTCTGTGAGGACATCAGGCAGGGGACGGTTTTGGCCCTTGTACATGGTGGTGTAAACCAGCATTTGGTTACGGGTGGGAACAAATCCTTCAAGGGCTTCATAGAAAGAATTGCCCAGCTGGAGATAATTGTTCACCAGTTCTTGTTCTCTCGCATCGCCGCTGGCAATTTTGGTAATCTCCGAGCTGATATTGGTAAACTTGTCTCTCAACTGGTTGATTTCGCCCTGAATGGGGGAAAGATCGCCAAAAGCTGTCTCAATGACCTTGGGGATTTGACCGGCTTTGGCCAGGTTGATATTTCCTTCTTTGGCTAAGCGGACCAGTTGGGTGACATTGAGTACAGATCCTACCGCTGTCTCGCTGCTTTGCAAGGCGTTGCGGGCCGTTATACTCAACACGAGAAAAAGTGCCGAAATAATGAGAAAAGAGGCAATTAGTTTATTCTGGAGTGAAAAACGCAGTGAAAAAGAAAAACTCGGCATTCGCAGGAGTTTTTTCATACTAAACCTTGATGTAATGATTAGGGCTCTTTGCCGGTGGTAAGAACAACAGAGCATTTATTTTTTTTATGCTACAGTCGTTCGTCAAATTTTCGTGACAGTACCTTTATTTTTTACAGATCAGAAGGGAATAATGCAAGGGAAAAAAAGCGAACCAGTTGATATTCCAATCAAATATTATTCACCACTTTGTGGTGGAGGAGTACTTTTTTAGCGATTTTTGTGCTCGAAAACGGAAGAAAGCTATTTTGAATCGTTTGACAAGAGTTTTTTTATGGCAGGCTTTTGTGGTAAAAACTTTTTTCGAAGCTCTTTGTCATTTATAAAGGGGAGCAGTATGGAAGCGCCTTTTTCCATGGTGGGAAAGAGAATGGACTGCTGTAAAAATGGTGGCGTGAAGCCAAGAATTCCTGTGGTGGCAATAAACAACAAAATAACCACAAAACATGCTTTACCAAAACCAAACAGAGCACCCATGAACCGATCAAACCAACTTAGCAAGGAAATCTGGATTACTTTTTTCAACCCCAGCCCCAAAAGAATGATGGTGATATAGACGAGAGTAAACAGTAAAAAAAAGGTGACCAGGAAGGCTATCTGGGGAGATTTGATAAAAGGCAGGACATACTGGGAAAGTTGATTATAGTATTGACCCGCAGCAAGAAAGCCGAAGACAAGGCCCGATATCGAGGCAATCTGGCGTATCAGTCCAACCCATGCTCCCCGAATGATAAAAATAAGCCCGAGGAGTATAAGGGCAATGTCTAATGGTAATACCATTTAAATCTACCCTCCTCCAAAGGATCATATTTATTCGGGATATTCATCAATATACGCTATAACAAATGCTCAACTGGGAGCACCATGCCGTTTTTTATTGAGAAATTCAAGGAGAAAGAAGAGTTGGTAATAGGATGGATGTTCAAGTGAATCCTGCAATAAGAGAGCTTTTTCCCGGTGAAGAGGGAAGGAAATGGTGCTCGTTAATGAAGTATGCAGAGTTCCCTTATTTTACGGGGATATGGCTGGATGAGTTTGGAGAAGTATCGTCTGAGGGACTCCAGCAGGAAGCGCTTTCTATTTATCTGCATCCACAAGAAATGAAAAAACTGGCAACACTTATGCTCCCAAAGCGCAGGCGAGAATGGCTGGGCGGTAGGTTAGCAGCTAAGTTTGCCTGCCAACTTGCATTGGGTGAGATTGAGGGAGCTTTACGAATTCCCTGGCCAGAATACGTCGTTGATAATTTGCCTTCCGGTCAGCCCGCTCTCAGTTTGAATAAAGAAATTGGCAGCACCTTGCCGTTTCTTTCCATATCTCATAGCAATGGCTTGGCTGTAGCGATGACCTCTCTTCATAAGCCCTGCGGCATTGATGTACAGCACATTTCGTCCAGAATTCTCAGAGTGCTTGAGCGGTTTTGTTCGGCCCAGGAGAAATCAATTATTGAAGAGTCCACTATAAATGAGGATGTTGTCGGCCTGAATCTTCTTTGGGCTGCGAAAGAAGCGGTGCGAAAAGTATATGGCTGCTCATCTCCTCCTGGTTTTCAAAAAATAGTCCTTCAGAGTATCCGTAGTTATCCGGCTGGAAAGATTGGTATGCTTTTTAGTGTTACATCCGGAAAAGAGATGCACTCTGATATGGAGACGTTTATGGTTGGTACCACAGTAATGGAAGGTTACGCCCTGGCTTTTACCATAAGAGGCGCTGGGTACTCGTAAATTTGATGAATATGGAATGCCGCTATGATTGTAGAAGATATTGCAGCCTTGCCGTTGTTTAACGGGTTGGCCAGGGAGCATTTGGAAGAACTTGTTATGATTGCCACGGATCAAGAAGTCTCCCGTGGGCAGACCATTTTTTCCGAAGGAGATGACGGCAATGGCTTGTATCTTATCCAGTCAGGCAAGGTCAAAATCTTTAAGCTTTCATTGGACGGCAAAGAACAGATTCTTCATGTTCTTGGTGCAGGGGAACCATTTGGTGAAGTGGCTCTCTTTACCGGTAAGTCCTTTCCCGCCTATGCCATGGCCCTCGAAAAAAGCCGGATTTTCTATTTTCCTCGCGATTCGTTTTATAACCTCATTAAGGCAGAACCGGCAGTTTCGATGAATATGCTGGCGGTTTTATCAATGCGGCTAAAGAAATTCGCCCACATGATAGAGTCCCTTTCCCTTAAGGAAGTGCCGGGACGTCTGGCCACCCATCTACTTCTGCTCAGTGAACAGCAGGGTGGCACCGCAGACTTGAAGCTTTCAATAACAAAAGCGCAACTTGCAAGTCTCTTGGGAACCATTCCAGAGACACTTTCCCGGATTTTGGCCAAAATGAATAAAGAGGGATACATTAAAGTAGATGGAGCCCATATCAGCATCGAGGATCGAGATGGGCTGGAAGATTTAGCTGAAGGGGCTGTGAGGATTTAACGGGCAGTCTTGACTGTCAAGATTATCCGTTGATGGGAGGCTAAAGCTCTAATACAAACTCATAGTGCAGACCCGCCTTGGCAAAATGCTGCAGGCCGTTTTTTAAGCCGGCCAAATCTGCAACCTGAAATTTAATATCCCAGTCATTTTGTTCGGTGGGCCGGTTGGTCAGGGAAGTAATTCCCTGGATCATTATGTCATTGGGGGCCACAGCCAGGAGCATCATCAAACGGTGGCGACTTGTTTCTGCAATAAAAAGCCTTTGTCGTTTCGTGATCATTGTTTTCTTGGGAATCCAGCGCAGTTCAAGTACATCTTCTCTTTGTACAGCAAGGGTCTTGAATTTTTTGCAGGCCTTACGGTGTACGGACAATCCTCGCTCACTGAGGAGGCCGAAGAGGCTTTTTTCGGTGGGCAAAGGATTGCAACATCGAGAAAATTTCATACAGGCAGAATCGAGGTTTGAAAGCTGTAGGGAATTGAAAGCACCGGTTGGAGGTTGCAAAGGAGTCTGTCCGGCGTACATGCCGTTTTTAATTTCATAAATCAATTCCCTTAGTCGCAGCCGGTCTTCACCAATGCGTTGGTGCAGTTCATCAATATCTTCAATATGAAAAAAGGTTAAAAGGTCTGACAATTCGTTTTTGTCAAGAACGTCATGGGGAATTCCATACCGTTTTAATTCTTGCAGAAGAAGCGATTGACCAATCTCGCGGGCTAGTTTTTCCCGGCGCAGGCGAAACATTTTTGACAAAGATGAGCGGGCTTTGGGAGTCTGACATTGCTGTTGAATATCTGGAGAAAAATCCACAGGCTTCTTTTGCACCGTGATCTCCACCTGGTCTCCGTCATTTAACCCATGGTCCGGATTAACACGTTCCCGGTTGACCAAGGCGGAGACACAGCAATACCCTATATCGGTATGGACTTTAAAGGCAAAATCCAGCACTGTTGACTGGACCGGCAAACAGTAGAGGTCGCCCTTTGGCGTATAGGTATAAATTTCCTTTTTACCACTGGCGGCAATCATTTCCCGGTAGGAGATGCCTTCATCCGCCCCCAGGATGTCGAACATCTCCTGCAGTTCTTTCTCAAATCCCTGGGAAAACTTTCTCTCAGACGACCACTGGCTTAAAACTCCCAAACGTCCTGCCTGGGCCATTTCTTTGGATCGAAATTTAAGCAGATACGTACGGCCCCTGATATTGGCTCTGGCATGTAAACTCTGGTAGCCAGTGGGCTTGGGATTGGCGATATAGTCACGAATGGTCCTGGGGATGGGGGGGTATTTTTGATTGACGATTCCCAGAGCCTGGTAGCAGACTTGCAGAGAATTAACTGTAATAATGATATTGATGGGATTTTTTATTTCCTTGTCCAACAGGCGCTGCACAGGATTGAAATAGGCCCAAAGTCCTTTACATGAAATTGTAATGTCACATGTCAACCAGGCAGCATCCAGGATTTCTTGTAAGGAGTTCTTGATATTTTCAAGTTCGTCACCGCAGCAGATTTGTCGGATATAGGCCAGGACCTTATTTGATTGACGGGGAAATTTGAATTGCAAAGCCAGAGTGTACAATTCGCGTTTAAGACCATAGAGTCCCATCACCTTGGCCAGGGGAGCATAGATATCAAGGGTTTCGTCGGCAATCTTCTGCTGTTTGTGCTTGGGCATGGACTTCAGGGTCCGCAGATTGTGCAGTCGGTCTGCCAATTTTATCAGCATAACCTCTACATGTGCTGCGGCACCGGAGAAGATTTTTCGATGGACTATCTTATAGAACTCTTGCTTGCCACCCTCAAAACTGCTGATTTTTGTGCACCCATCAACAATCTCTTCCACATTGCGACCGAACATTTCACCGATATCTTCGGTGGTTATTTCGGCATTATCTTCAACGGTGTCGTGTAAGGCCGCCGCAGCAAGAATCTCCGGATCCCTCACCCCAAGCTCGTCGGCCAGAATGAGGGCCACCTGGCAAGGATGACTTACAAAGGCCTCACCGGATTTTCGTTTTTGTCCTTCATGGGCTGAAACTGCAAAAGAAAGGGCTTGCCAAAAAAGTTTGGCTGGTCCTTCCTGGGGGCCGACAAATTGCTCCATATTTGTGCAAAAGCTGGCTATGTCAAATATTTTTGGTTGCGCCATCGGGGGTTTTGCCTCATGTTGGCAAGGCTGGTTCCTTTATAGAATTGGGCAATGGAAGTTGTTTGTCTTTAAAATTATTCAATATTTAATAATCAATTGCCTGTTTTTAATTGTCAATGGAAATCGGTGGTCGGGAGTAAATCACCAGGGTAAACAGGCAGTATAGGAAGTTTTTAATAGAAATACCACTAGCCTCAAATATTTTTTTTGGTTGAAATACATTTATTTGGAGATGTAGATGGCACGAAGGTCGCAGCGGAGCGGGAAAAGAGCAGGTCACCGTCGAGGCAGGTATGTTAAAAGAGGGAATGGCCGGCCACAAAAGCGGAAAACAGAATCTGCTTCTATGGGGTTGGAGGAAAATAAAATCCTCACACTTTTAGCTGTAGAAGGCCGCCCCATGGCACTTTCCGAAATAAAGGATAGTTTAGGGGTTACACGCCGAGCGGGAAAAGTACTTACTTCGCAATTGGCAAGCCTCTGCCGTGAAGAACTACTCACTTTGACCCGGCAAGGGCATTACGAACTGAGTGAGTCCGGACAGCTGACCACCGGAATTATTTCCATGAATCCCAGAGGATTCGGGTTTGTGACTCCCCGGGAGGTTGAGGCCGAAGGTCGTGATGCCGGTCAAGATATTTTTATTCCACCGGGAAATCTTGAAACAGCTATGCATGGCGACCGGGTGCTGGTCCGTTGTTTTTCCTCTCGCCGCAAAGAACGCCGGGAAGGGCGGGTTGTTGCCGTATTATCAAGGGCTACTAACCGGCTGGTGGGGGTATTTTCAAAAACCTCTAGAAATGCCGGGCAAGTGGTACCGGAGGATGATCGGTATCCATTTACTGTTCGAGTCAGTGGCAAAGATATTGGTCCCACCGATAATGGCGATGCAGTGGTCGTTGAGTTCACCTCTTTGATTGCCGGCAGTAATCAGCCCATTGGCCGGATAGTGGAGATCCTCGGTGATCCTGATAGCCTTGTTGTGCAAACCGAAATGACCATTCGCAGTCGTGGATTGCCCAATAGATTCAGTCCGGCGGTTGAAGAAGAAGTCTCCCGCCTGGATGGTAAAATTACCATGCACAAGGACCGGCTGGATCTCAGAGAAATACCCCATGTGACCATTGATGGAGAAACGGCCAGAGATTTTGATGATGCCGTGGCAGTGGAGGTAGTCAACGGAGGGTATCGCCTCTATGTTTCCATTGCTGATGTGAGCCATTACGTGCGAATTGGCACAGCTCTCGACCGTGAAGCTTACCAGCGTGGCACCAGCGTGTATTTCCCAAATATGGTGGTACCCATGCTGCCGGAAAGGCTGTCAAACGACCTCTGTAGTTTGGTGCCAGAAGAGGACAGATATGCCTTCACCGCCATTTTGGACTTTAATGCACATGGGAAACGGGTGGGCCAGACATTTCATAAAAGTATCATCCGTAGTTTTCATCGTCTTACTTATACCAAAGTAAAACAAGTATTGGTGGATCATGATGAGTCATTGGTTGCTGAATTAAGCGCAATTCTTCCAGCCTTGAAAACCATGGCGGAACTGGCAGGTCATTTGGAGAAAATGCGCCAGAATCGTGGCTCCATAGGCTTTGAAATTCCAGAAGCGGCAATAGAGATTGATGAGCAGGGACAGATTGCTGATATTAAAGTTCAGTCAAGGAATATGGCCCATAAGCTCATTGAAGAATTTATGCTCGCCGCCAATGAGGCGGTGGCTGAGTCTCTCGCTAAAAAGAAAATCCCCACCCTTTATCGCATTCATGAGGAGCCTGAGGCCCAGAAGGTAGAATCCTTTTGCGAGTTTGCCGAATCTCTCGGCTTACGATTACCCAGTGGTCAAAAGGATCCTGTTTGGTTTGGCAAGGTTTTGGAACTCTCCGTCGGCACCCCAAAAGAATACGTTATCAGCAATTTACTCCTTCGCGCCATGCAACAGGCTCGTTATTCGCCGGATAACGCCGGTCATTTTGGCTTGGCAGCACCCTTTTACACCCACTTTACCTCTCCCATTCGCCGATACCCTGATCTCATGGTCCATCGGGTGTTGGTGCATTTACTATCTGCAAAAAAGGGTTTGTCCTCAGCAAAAGGTAAAGAAAAAAAGCAGAGTAGTTTAGTTGAAGCAGGGACATTTCTTTCCCAGCGAGAAAGGGCGGCAGAAGAGGCAGAGCGGGAAGTGCGAGAGAAAATGAAGGTCAGATTCATGGCAGAGCGGATTGGCCAAGTTTTTGATGGTATCATCGCCGGGGTAACCTCTTTCGGGTTGTTTGTGGAATTGTTTGACACTTCCATAAGCGGGGCAATTGCCATGACCGATCTTACAGATGATTACTATAGCTATGATGATAAAAACCATCGCCTTGTCGGACGGCTAAGTAAACAGGTTTTGCAATTGGGGGACGTGGTTCAGGTACAAGTGGCCAGCGTTGAGGTTCATCGAAGGCGCATTAATTTCACACTGGAAAAAAAGATAGGCTAAGCATTCAGCTTGGTGATGAAAACAGGCTTTAATCCTCTGGGACAATGATTTGTTCAGGATTATGAAAAATCAATGACCAATCAATCCATTGAAGAAAAGATGCACAAGCTCTTGGCAAATGTGGCCATTGTGCTTGTGCAACCCAAGTTCCCGGAGAATATCGGTGCTGCAGCTCGGGTTGCCATGAACATGGGTATTTCGCGGTTAATTGTAGTGCGTGATGAAATGCCTGACCCAGAGCCCATGTTCAGGTTGGCTACCCATAATGCGACCCGGATGTTGGAAGAAATGGAAGTGCATCGTCACTTGGAAACAGCCTTAGCGCCATTTTCATTCGTGGTTGCTTCTACGGCCAGAAAGGGCCGGCAACGGCGTTCTTCTACCTCACCTGAGAAAATGGTGCAGACCGTTTATCCACATTTGAAAGAGAATCAGATAGCATTGGTTTTCGGCCCGGAAGACCGTGGTCTGACCAATGAAGATCTTGACCACTGCAACCTCTTCACCACCATCCCCACCTTGGATTTTTCCTCTCTGAACCTGGCCCAATCCGTGGCCATCCTTACCTATGAGCTTTCCAGGGGGATGCGAGACCATATAAAAGGTTCTGATCATGTTGACTGGTCACCCCGTCTGGCAACGGATAAAGAGATGGGCTCCATGTATGAGCATGTGAAGGAGATGCTGGATACCATCGGATTTTTGAAAAGGGACGATCGGGGCAGTGAGTATTGGATGCGAACCATGCGGCAGTTTTTAGGACGGCTCAATTTAAGCTCCCGTGAGGTTCGAAATATCCGTGGTTTCTGTCGCCAGCTTCTCTGGTATGACAAGAATTGTCCAAGGAAGTAAATGCGTCCTATACACAGTGACAGAAACCCGATCATCCCGTCATGCTGTGTCGCTCCCTGCGGTGCCCGCTCACAGTGTTACAAGGCTGCTCCGCCGGTTCCTCGCTCGTCTCCTTGCCTGTCGGGCGCCCCAGGCTTATGTCGTTGTGTATACAAAAAAAATTAAGCTGTGCTTAAATAATACTCGTCTTAGCGTCTCAAAATGTAGTATTACAAAATTATAATAATAGATAGTTTGCCAAGATAATTTCCTTTAGAAGCCCTTACAACATATGGAAGCAGCTGAAAAAATTGAAATAGACCTTTTTCTTCAGGCCGTATATCAAAAGTACGGGTATGACTTTCGCAACTACTCCAAGTCTTCCATCCGCCGCCGTGTACTCCGTGGACTTTCCCATTGTGGGATGAAAACAGTGTCGGAAATGACCCACGCTGTTTTGTATGATAAAACCGTGTTTGAGGATCTTTTGACTCTCCTGACGGTCAATGTCAGCGAAATGTTTCGAGACCCTTCTTTTTTCCGTGCCCTCAAGCAAAATGTTTTTCCTTTACTGGCTGATCAACCATATTTTAAGATATGGCATGCCGGCTGTTCCACCGGGGAAGAGGTCTATTCCATGGCCATCATGCTCAAAGAAGCAGGGCTTCTGGGCCAGGCAGGAATTTACGCCACCGACTCCGACGAAGCGGTTCTTGACAAGGCCAAAGAAGGGGTGTTTTCTCTCAACAGGATGAAGGGTTTTACAAAAAATTACCTTGAGGCAGGTGGTGAGGCTTCCTTTGCCGATTATTACCAGGCAAACTATGACTATGCCTTAATGGACAAGTCCCTTAAGGAGAAAATTGTTTTTGCCAATCACAACCTGGTGACCGATAGTACTTTTGCTGAAGTGGATCTCATTATCTGTCGAAATGTGATAATATATTTCGACCAACAACTGCAAGCCCGGGTCTTTAAATTATTTTCAGAAAGTTTAAATCAGGATGGTTTTCTCTGCCTGGGTTCAAAAGAGTCTCTGCGATTTTCCGCTGTTGCCAACGACTTTGAAGATGTGGTTAAAGAAGAAAAAATTTACAAGAAGATAACTGCCGTCTGAGACACGTATGGCATCAGCCAATCCCTTAGATATATTTCAACGAACCCCAAAGACAAACTGCGGTGAGTGCGGCTATCCTGCCTGCTTGGCCTTTAGTGCTGCGGTGGCGAAAACAGGTGTTGATCCTAAGAAATGTCCCTATATAAATCTTGATGGTCTTGAGATTGAAGAGGCTGCCGCAGATGACAGCGAAGGGCTTGCCCGTGAAAGAGATCTTGCCCTTGTGGAGCATCTTAAGGGAAAAGTGTCAGGTCTTGATTTTAATGAAATTGCAGACCCACTTGGTGCTTCATGGCAGGACGAGAGGCCGGATACTCTGAATTTTTTGTTCCTCAATCAGGAAATTGCACTCTCAAAGACCAAGATAACCATTGATACTATAGAACCGGAAGATCCGCGTGATTCCATTCTTCTCTATAATTATGTTCATTCAACTGGTGGCCGAAAACCAACTGGAGACTGGATTGGCATGGAATCCATGCCCAACTCCATATCAAAAATAAAGACTCTGACAACCTATTGTGAAGAACGGTTGGCAGAATTGTTTGCCGGGAAGACAAAGGCTGCATTGCAGCAGCTGACAAATAAAGTCGGCGGTCTTGAAGGGCCAGGCTCATCAGCCTCATTTGAGGTCATCATACCAGCTTTGCCCATGATTCCTCTCTATGTTCTCTTCTGGGAAGAGGATCTTGAGGACGGTTTCCCTGCCAAGGTCAAAGTGCTTTTTGATCAATATGTGCTCGATTTTTTAGATCTAGAATCCCTGGTATTCACCGCCGAGCGCATGGCGGACCGGCTTCTTTCTTTTTAATTTCTTCTTTTCATAGTGAGTTAACCGGAGGTTTATATGTCTAAAACCGTTCTTTTTGCCTTCAAAGGAAATCCAATCTGCTTTGTTCATGTCCTTTTGAATGCCCTGGATATTGAAGAAAAGGGAAACACCTGCAAGATTGTCCTGGAAGGTGAGGCCGTCGCCCTGGTGGATAATTTGCGTAAACCGGAAAATCCTTTGCATACATTGTACACAAAGGTGAAGGATAAGGGCCTCATCGACGGAGTCTGCCGGGCCTGTGCCGTGAAGTTGGAGGCCATCCAGGCCATCGAAGAGGAAGGCCTTCCTTTGGTGGCAGACATGGCGGGCCATATCGGCATGGCATCATATATTGAGCAAGGGTATGCGGTAGTTGCGTTGTAGGGTAACGTGCTGACCACTATTTTTGCAGGCCGTAGCGATTAGCTTTGATCATTTTTCCCTTCCATCTGGACATCGTAAACTCACGCATTTTATTCCGGACTTCAGGGCCGGATTCCCGGAAAAACAGATAGAGTTGTTCGGAGAATGTTTTTCGAAACCAAGTTAACTCTTTGAAAATGTTATGAATCCATACAATTGGATGCATGGCATAACTATTGCTTGCATTATATAATAAGAAATTTTAACTTCTAAAAGTCAACCGGACCCAGAGAGGAAAGTATGAGATCTTTATTTTTTCTAATAATCTGCATGTTTCTTTTTACTGCAAGCGTTAGTGCCACTGCTAATGCGACAACTGTGTATAATACTTTTGGTGCGTATTCCACTGATCTCGGCCACCTATTCCACGCGAAGCCGGCCACCCAT
>CAYUCH010000018.1:0-42366 GCA_964443295.1 uncultured Desulfobulbia bacterium
GTATTTCTTGGGGATACGTCCGTCTTTTTTCTGAAGAAAATGGGGTGGGCAATTTGGAAAATTTCAATTTGCAAAAGGATCTAATTCATGAAATATCTATTTGTTTTACGTACACGCATTATTCCAGTCTTTCTCTTGCTATCATCTCTATTATTTTCGCAAATTTCATTTGCTGATGATTTATTTAACAACAGAGATGTAATAGGCGGTAATGCTGTAAATGGAGAAGAGCAAAGCTCTAGAGCCAGAAGTGTAATTGTTAACACGGAAATTCTCACCCCCACTCCTTCCGGAGATTACTCAAAATCAGAATCCTCTTTGGATTCAACCCAGACTGAAATCAGTCTCACCTTGTTCGATGACACCACGGTGAATGCGGTCCTGGATCGCACAGTAACCAGAGCCAATGGAAATTTTACCTGGTTTGGCCACTTGTTGGATATTCCACTGAGTAGTGTTGTTCTGGTGGTTCATGATGAAAAAATTACTGGTACAGTTGTATTCCCCGGTGGTAATTATCAAATCAGGCCGACAGATAACGATCTCCACCGTGTTTTTCAGGTTGATGAAAGCCTTTTACCGGAGCAAAAATGTGTTGGTGATCATGGGCAGGATAGTCACCGGTCAATCCAACATAAAGACCATTCAAAATCTCTCTTCGGAGCTCAACCGTTTTCTGCATACGCTGCAGGAGACGATGACGGCTCTGAAATCGACATCATTGTTTTATATACCGCAGGGGCTGCCGAAGACTCCACAGACATTGTTGCAGAAGCACAGCTGATGATCGATAATGCCAACCAGACGTTCATCAACAGCAACATAAACACGCAACTGCGGCTTGTCCATCACCAGGAAGTTGCCTACGATGCATCAGAATGGCCTTTCACCATCCTTGGTGATTTGAAAGACCCCACCGATGGTGAACTGGATATTGCCCATATTTTGCGTGCCAAATACAATGCCGACCTGGTCACACTCCTTGTCAAAGACATGGAACTGGCCTGTGGTATTGGCTACATCATGCAAGAGGTAGATCCAGTCTATGAGTCGGAAGGATTCAATGTTGTAAAGCAGAGCTGTAACACCCTGAATTATGTGGTTGCCCACGAGATTGGTCATAATCTTGGTGCAAGACATGATCGCTATGTAGACCCCACCGACAACAGTCCATTTACTTACAACCATGGCTATGTAAATGTTGCCCAGGAATGGCGAACCGTCATGGCCTATGAAAGTGAATGTAAGGCCGCAGACGGCACGTGTGGATGGATCCCATACTGGTCTAATCCGGACATAGAATACGATGGCTATGCCATTGGTATTCCCGAAGGAAATAGCGAGGCAGCGGACAACCACAAGGCATTAAACAACACCATTTTCAATGCCGCCAATTATCGTTCTTCAACAGCCACCATCACCATGGGAATTCTCCCCACGGTGCATGAATTCGGCATGATCAGCAGCGGTGGAGAGGCCACCCACACTTTTCATAGTTTTAATGCCTCTGACCATGATCTAATCGTGAACACCATATCCATCACCGGCGCCGGTGCTGATGATTTTTCCATCAGCGAAGATGAGTGTTCCGGCACAACCCTCGCCCCTGACGCATTTTGTTCCTTCACAGTCACTTTCTCATCCACCAACACCGGGCAAACAATGTATGGCCAGATCAACATGAGCTCATCTACAGCCGGCATTGAAGATGTTTCCGCCGAAATTTCTGGTTGGGTGCCTGACACCACTCTCACAATAGACACCAGCGACCTTGATGATAATATGGGTGCCAAAATCGTCAGTAGTGACGGTATCATCTCCTGCGGCCAAGGCCATGGATGGCCGGAAGACTGTACCAAGGAAATGATCGCCGGTGATTCTGTTACCTTAAGCCTGGGCCGAATTGCGGGTGGGACCATTTTTACCGGCTGGAGCGGCGGCGGCTGTAGTGGCACGGAAGACTGCACTACTGTAATTACTGAAGACACAACAATTAACGCCCATTTTACCAGCATTGACAGGGTTAGTCTCCCTTTTACTGAAAGCTTCGAAGATCTGGTCATGGCCAAATATTATGAGGAAAATAACTCCAATGATGGTCGCATAAGAAAGAGTTTCTTTTATGGCGCCGTGGATGGCACCATGTGCATTACCTTTGACTCCGGGGTTGACACGGAAGATCCCGCCAGGAACGAGCTCATTCTCACCGCTGACTTGGAAGGAGCTGACGGTGTGAATCTCTCCTTCTATCATAAAGAATGGGAGGATGACACCGACCATGTCATGCCTGATTCATTCACCGGTTCGCATAATAGCGACGGTGTTGCCATCAGTGCCGATGGTACACATTGGCACAAGATACAAGGACTTACCAGTGGCGACGGCATCGGGACCTCATTCACTCGATTCA
This sequence comes from uncultured Desulfobulbia bacterium, assembly GCA_964443295.1. Lineage (GTDB taxonomy): Bacteria > Desulfobacterota > Desulfobulbia > Desulfobulbales > CG2-30-60-27 > CAYUCH01. Next base: position 2,411 of record CAYUCH010000018.1, read on the forward strand.
CCGTTGATCTGGACAGCGCCATTGCCGCTGCCGGAATCAGCTATAACAATGATTTTAAAATCAAATTCCAACGCTACGATTATGGCTATCCCACTGATGCTGGTTTTGCATTGGACTATATCCGGCTCACTGGTAATACCAACCAGGTAGAATGCGAATATACCCTTGACCCAGAATCAGCAGAGATCGATAGCCAGGGCGGTTCAGTGGTCGTTTCCATTACCGCTTCAGACGCATCGTGTCAATGGAGTGCTTCCGAAAGTACAGATTGGATCACAATCGACTCTGGAAACACAGGCACCGGCTCAGGTAGTGTTGAAATTTCAGTTACTGCAAATAGCAGCGGTGGAAGCCGTGACGGTGTGGCAACCATTGCCGGCCAGACATTTCCCATCACCCAGGAAGCTGCTGCCGGATGTAATTACTCATTATCAACAACCGAAGTCAGCTTTTCTGAAAATGGTGGCAGCCAAACAATTGATGTCACGGTTCAGACAGGTTGTCCATGGACCGCGACCAGCAACAATAGTTGGATTACCATTGATACAGGTGATTCCGGCACCGGCAGCGGCAGTGTTACTTTTACCGTTTCTGCAAACAACACAGCTTCAGCCAGAGTTGGCACCGTGGTTGTCGATGACCAGGTTGTGCTGGTAACCCAGGCTCAAGCCGACCCAACCACCGTGGTTACAGAGTCCGGATCTATCCAGAGGAGCCAGTGGCATCACTTCGGCCCCTACACGGCTGACGAAGGTGATTTTGCCGTGGAAATGACCGGCACCGGCGATGTTGATCTTTATGTCAGAAAGGGCAGTCAGCCCACCAGTCGAAATTATGATTGCCGGCCGTATAAAGATGGATCCAATGAATCCTGCACTATTACCGGCCCGGGTGAAATATATGTTTCGGTATACGGCTATGATAGCTCAAGCACTTATGAGCTTGAAATAACCTATGAGCGAGTGCTGGATGAGCCAACATGTGACGAAATAACAACCTATGCGGTGGATCCATCCAACGATTGCTACCAGGCCTTTGATTCTGCCTGTGATGTACCGGATGGCTGGGAGGATATCTCAACAACCATTCCCCAAGGCGTAAGCAAGTGTCCCAATGTGGTCGAGATAACGGTCACTGAGTCAGCCACCATTGCAAAAAATGCCTGGGATCATTACGGGCCATATGATGTATACGAAGGTGATCTGCAGGTTACCATGACTGGCAACAACGATGCCGATCTCTATGTTCGACAAGGAAGCCAGCCCACCAGTTCCAGCTATGACTGTCGGCCATATGATGGAAACTCCAATGAATCTTGTACCGTATCAGGTCCCGGCGACATCTATGTTTCTGTAAATGGCTATGCTACTTCCAGCACTTACAACCTTTCCATTACCTACAGAATCCTTGAAGAAGATCCCTGCACATACGAACTTTCCAGCACAGAGGTGTCATTGAATGCAAGTGGTGGTTCATCATCGGTGGACATCAATACCACTTCAGAATGCGCCTGGACTGCTGGAAGTAATGTCACTTGGATCACTGTGGATGGCGGTGAAGCAGGCACTGGAAATGGGACGGTGAGTTTTTCCGTCGATGCCAATACAAATGCCAACGACAGGACCGGCACTCTCAATATTGCCGGACAGGTATTTACCATTTCTCAGGCAGGACTTGGCTGCTCATTCAGTTTGAATGAAACCAGTGTTTCAATGGGTGCCGATGGCGGTACAGGTAGTGTGACGGTTGACTCCCTTGCCGGGTGCAACTGGACAGCTTCCAGCAACACCAGCTGGATCACCATTTCCAGCGGTACAAACGGCAGCGGAGAGGGTACGGTCAACTATACAGTAGAAGAAAGTAATACTTCTGCCGAACGAAGCGGCACCCTCACCATTGCCGGCGAGACATTCACCGTAAATCAGGAAGGACAGGAATGTTCTTACAGCCTGTCTGCCACCAGTGCAACAATGACTTCTGGGGCAGACACCGGTACAGTTAGTATCAATGCTCCTATTGGCTGTGTTTGGGCGACAACCAGTAACAATCCCTGGATTTCCATCACAAGTGGTGAATCCGGCAATGGCAACGGCACAGTAGAATATTCCATTACTGCCAATGAAACCGGCACTGAAAGAACCGGCACCTTGAGCATTGCTGGTTTGACCTATACCATAAACCAGGCTGACTTGGATTGTACCTACAGCCTGTCCGCCACATCTACGTCAATTGATGCAGATGGTGGAACCGGAAGTGTGAGCGTATCGGTTTCAGATGGCTGCGATTGGAGTGCGGCAAGTAACGATTCCTGGATTTCCATTACAAACGGTGATTCTGGAAACGGTGACGGCACTGTGAGTTACTCAGTGCAAAACAATCCCGAAGTGTCCGATCGCAACGGCACCATGACCATTGCCGGCCAGACATTCACAGTTAACCAGGACGGCATTTCATGCACCTATAGTTTATCGGTCACAACCATCAATGCATACAGCAGTGGAGGCAGTTATTCTATTGATGTAAATGCAACTGAAGGCTGTGGTTGGAATCATAATCATAGCAACGACTGGATCACTGTTGTCAGTGGCGGCAGTGGTGATGGAAACGGCACCATGCACTTGACAGTTGCTGAAAACACTGGCACTTCATCACGCACCGGGAGCATAAATGTAGCTGGCCGGACCCTCACAATCAACCAGGAAGGGATTACACCGCCGGCCGGAAATATTGCCCCTGATGCCGATGCCACAGCACAAAGTTCCTACTCGAACTTTCCTGCCTCACATCTGAATGACGATAACCATAATACAAACTGGTACAGTCAGCATGTATACTCAAGTCAGAGCGTTTGGGTAAGATTGGAATGGGATGGTCCACAAAATGTAAACAATGTTGAGATCAGCTGGGTCAGCAACTATAGGCCCGGATCCTTTGACTTCTGGACTCGACAGAATGATTCATGGACAAAGCTGGACACATTTACTGTTGATGGTAACAACACTACAGTCAACTACAATGGCTCTCTTGATGCTATCTGGATTCTGTTAAAGAATGGTAATAGCTATTTCGGCATTCAAGAAATTGAAGTCCAATAAAAGTTGAAAATTTGACGCAGGTTCTGCCTGCTTTGGAAATTTGCTTCAGTGATATGCGCTCCAAAACCACCTTGCATATCACTGAAGCACACCCAAGCCCATAACACACTGTTGGCATCGTGCTAAATAACACCAAAAAAAATTTCTTCGTCAATTAGAAAAAAACAACAGCAATCAAACCAAACTCCCAACAACTCCATTCCTCCTCCCCCTACCTGACCTATTCTTCAGTTATTCACAATATTGCCTTTTTCGAGACGTATACCTTTTAGTTCATTGGCATCCTTTTGAAAATTGAGTAGTATTCTATTGCATGGATTAATTCAATCCGACCGCTTCGCTATGCAAAAGTACTGAATTAAGCGATCAACGATCTGCATAGGAGTGTTTTTTTTGGAAATATTATCGCTCATTTTTGTTGCCATTGGCATTATCCTGCTGGGCATTTCTCTTATCCCCACCCACAGAATTTGTCTACGCTCACAACGCACTTCCTCAGGCTGGAAATTTCTAAGTTTCCTCATTGTTTTTTTTATATTGGGTTACGCCCTCTTTGGCTATCAACTTTCCCAAGGCCCACCATCTCCCGTAAATTTCAACGTTTCTCTTATCTTATTTTTTGGCTCCGTTTTCGTTGTCCTTGTTGTCCGTTTGAGTATTATATCCATTGACAGAATTGAAGCTCTGGCTGCCCAGAAACAATACCGGTCGCTTCACGACCAACTCACAGAACTTCCCAACAGAGCATTGCTCAACGACCGTATAGGCTGTTGTATACGAACATCGAAACGGAGAAAAGAACCGTTTGCTATCCTATTATTGGACCTGGTGCGTTTCAAGGATATAAATGAGTCATTTGGTCATTCTTTGGGAGACTTTCTGCTCCAGGATGTATCCAAGCGCCTTGCCAATATTGTGCGTGGATCCGACACGCTGTCTCGATTTGGTGGCGATGAATTCGTCATGGTACTCCCTCACACCAATGTTGCTCAAGCAGTCCAGGTGAGCCTTAAAATAGCATCTTCAATGGAAGAACCTTTTCAGGTGGAAGAGCATGATATCAACTTAGATATTTCAATAGGTATAGTCGTATATCCTGAGGGTGGTCAGGACAGTGTCACACTTCTGCGACATGCCGAAACAGCTATTTGCGAAGCCCAACGGAACGAAGTCGTTTACTATGTTTTTGACCCAAGCCAAGATAGCTCTACCTGGAACAGGTTGGTTATGGTTGGAGAATTACGGGAAGCATTATCAGACAACCAATTGGTCCTCCACTACCAACCCAAGGTATCATTAAAAGGAAATAAAATTATTGGCGTCGAGGCACTATGCCGCTGGAACCATCCTGATCGCGGTGAAATTTTACCCGACAATTTTATTCCTTTGATTGAGCAAGCTGGGCTGAGCAAACCTTTTTCAAATTGGGTGATTGATACAGCCCTCGAACAGACAGCTAAATGGTCCAAGAAAGGCATACAGATCAAAATGTCTGTGAATTTGTCCGTTAAAAATCTGCACGATCACTGGTTTCCGAATGATGTGGAAAACCTCCTCAAAAAATGGGGGGTCCACCCGAGCCAACTCATACTCGAAATCACCGAGAGCAGCATGATGGTTGACCAGGAAAAAGTGAATGAAATTGTTCGACAACTCAAAAGACTCGGCCTTAATCTCTCAATCGATGATTTTGGCACAGGATATTCATCACTCTCTTATTTGAGAAAATTTCCTGCCAAGGAAATCAAAATAGACAAATCCTTTGTCATGGATATGCTGCAAAATGAAGGAAATGCCGTCATTGTCAGGTCAACAATTGAAATGGCACAAGACATCGGTTGCAATGTGGTTGCTGAAGGTGTTGAAAATGAAGAAACCATGAAGCTCCTGGCCAGCCTCGGCTGTGACACAATCCAGGGATTTCATGTCTGCAAACCGATCTCGGCAGAAGATTTTGACAAATGGCTTGATTCAGGTGAATGGCATCTCAAGTTGGATTAACTTTTTGCCACCCACAGTCTCCTCTTGTGTTTGCCCCCACAGAGTACTGCCCAACCCGGAATCCCTTTTCACTTTGTTGTGCACTGCTTCAGCAAAAATTTCTCGACTGCCCCACACTTCCACAGTCTTTCTGGCTCTGCTTATCGCAGTATAAATGAGCTCTCGAGTCAAAACAGGCGATGATCTATCAGGCAGAATAAGACAAACATGATCAAACTCCATTCCCTGGCTCTTATGCACTGTCATGGCAAAGACCGGTTCAAAAGGAGGTAAAAGAGGAAGGGCAAATAGTCTTGCCTTCTCATTTTCGCCAGGAAAGACTACAGAAACTCCCTCTGGAGCCAGAGAATCTTCAACCACCACGCCCACATCACCATTAAACAATCCCAACGAATAATCATTAGAAGTGATCATCACTGGCAAGCCGGGGAAGAACATTTCCCCACCAAGGACTTTTTTCTTCTTTACCAACTGGTTTTGCGCTAAGCGATTGATTTCCTCGACCCCATACGGCCCATGTCTTAAGGCACATAAGACACAGGATTTTTCAAGAACCGCTGAAGTAAATGCAACACTCTGTTCGGTTATAGGTGCAATTATATTTTGATCAACCAATTTTGATACAAGCTCGACAACGTGATTTGCTCCTGGCAGATCATACCTGCGCATCTCTTTACAATTTTGATCATCAAAAACGGCTAAAGCAGCTTCAGCATCACCACAACGCATAGCTTGAATGACTTGCTGAATACTACTCTCATGAGAAAATCGGTAATTCTTTTTCAGCTGAACCACAAAATCTGCCACAATTTGTTTTCTCGGAGATTTGTCATTTAACGGTAACGTAAAACCTGTGATCCCACAGACCAATGCTCGAAAACCATCGGAGAACTCATTCAACACAAATTGTGGGCAAAGATCACCAAAAACAGAACCTGGTTCAACCGAGGCAAGTTGTTCGCGGTCTCCCAAAAGAATGAGACGTGTTTGGTCTCCAATGACTGAAACAAGACGAGCCATTAATGGCAAATCCACCATTGAGGCCTCGTCTACGATAATAAGGTCGAATGGTAAAAGACTTGTATTACGTTTCCCTATAGCATCAGAACGTGGCTGTATTCCCAAAAACCGGTGTAAAGTACCTGAGGTAATTTTCACTTCATTACGTTGAAGGATTTCAGCACATGCCTTAACCTTGAGAGTACGGATAGAATCCAAAAGTTTTGCAGCCGCCTTCCCCGTAGGAGCAGCTAAAGCAACTCTGAACAAATTATTTTTTTTGTGATCTGCCAAAAGGGCAATAATTTTTGCCACAGTTGTTGTCTTACCAGTACCGGGACCGCCAGAAATAACACAAAAAGAATTACAAAATGCTGCCACAGCAGCTATCTGTTGCCAATCAAGCTCATCACTCTTTGGGTCAAAAAATCTCCTCAGACTCTGCTGCAAAGAAGTAACTTCAGATGTCCCAGAAATCATATGATTTTTTTTGTGGAGAAAATCAGCTACAGTCTTCTCATAGGAGTAAAAACGCTGAAGATAGAGTTTATTTTCGTTATTCAAAATAAGAGGAAAAAATGAATCCGGTGGGCCAACAACATTACTTTTTTCCAGTTTTTCCTTCCATACGTTTAAACCTGGGAAAAAATCCAAGCCTGACCATGCTTGCCAATCACTCGGAACTTGCATCCCTGCAACACTGGCGAGATCGACGCAGATATGTCCTTCACCACACTGTATACTAACCAATTTAGCAGCAAGTTGAAGTTCGGGTTCTGCATTTCCTGCCAACCTTTGTATTAAGTTGGCAAAATGTTCGTCTATTTTTCCCATATATCGTCCCAGTTTACAAAAAAAACAACCTATCCTCTTCTCATTTCATACCCAGGATCCTTTCCACTTGACACACATATTTTTCCATTGTAATTTCAACAAAACCAAGGAGTTCCGACTCTGTTGAACCTGTTTCAGAAAAATAACGACTGTCTTTCCTGGAACACTTTCTCCAAGAGCGTGAAAACTTAATCGTAACTCGTGACGCAACACCGGTTTTATTCTAGTAGTAACAGTAACGCCGCATATTAGGGTAACGGCAACTATGATCATCTCCACCGTTATGGGGTGGGACATTCCCCTATGTATTTTACGAGGCCATCTTGATTAGTTTGCAGCTATTTGACCCCGATATATACGGCGTTAATTATCCCACTGTAACGAGGCGGCCATTTTTTTTCCAGAATCAATTTTCCACCCTTTTTTCTTTTTATTCACTTTTAAAAGACTGGCTCAGCAGGAGGTTTTTCTGATGGCAGACCTTATTCTCACTGTGGAGGCACAAAAAAACGCATCGGCACTTATTGAAAATCAACTAGTGAAGGCCGGTGTATCCTCTGTCCTCCTCATTGACGGAGCCGGAAACGTTCTGGCGAATTGCGGCGATGGGAAAAATGAAATCGACGCCATTTCTCTAGCAGCACTTGCTGCAGCAAGTCTGGGAGCAACTTCGCAGATTGCTAAGCTGATTGGCGAAGAGGATTTTTCACTCCTGTTTCATAAGGGTAAAAATGGCAATATCCATTTTGGCCGTCTTGGAGCCGATCTCATTCTCGTAACAATTTTTACCGACGACGTTTCCCTTGGTCTTGTACGTTGCCGGGTTACAGAGCTCAGTCAACCAATTCTCGACATCTTCGAGGCATAGTCTATGGCTTTAATCGACATGAGCAAAAAGGAAGTTCACTGTAAGATCGTGTATTACGGTCCGGGTCGGTGTGGCAAGACCACCAACCTGCTCCATATATACGACACAATGAACGACCAACACCGTGGCAAAATGCTCACAATTGATACAAAAGGAGACCGTACGCTCTTCTTTGACCTTTTGCCACTCAATTTAGGTAAGATCAGTGGATTTGATATTAGAATCCAACTTTACACCGTTCCAGGCCAGGTGATGTATGAGGCCACCCGTAAACTTGTCTTGAAGGGCGTTGACGGCTTGGTATTTGTTGCTGACCCACTTACTGTACGAAAAGCCAGAAACATCGAAAGCCTCGAGGGCCTGCGCCAAAATCTACTGGAAATGCATCTTAAATTAGAAGAGATGCCTCTTGTTATTCAGTATAATAAACGAGATTTGGTCGAGACTCCCATTCCAACCCTGACGATTGAAGAATTAGAGCAAGACCTTAATCAAAAACTACAAGTGCCAACCTTTGAGGCAGTGGCAACCACTGGTATTGGTGTGTTTGAGACATTAAAAGAAATCAGTAAAAATACCGTCATGAATGTTGCCAACAAACATCTTTTGACAGGAAAAAAATCAGCTGTTTAGGATAATTAAATACTCCAGAGCGGCTATTGGAAATAGGACAACGCGATAGCAAACAAACGAGTACGAAATTACGAACAATGCTTCGTAGTGATTGATAAAATGTGAACCGCTCTCAAGCGGATTGCCTGAAGAAAGGAGAAGGCCATGGGCCAGAATGATTCCTCCAACAACGAACAAGATATTTTTTTTCAAGCTATTGAAAACGCTGTTGATGACCTCTTTACCCAATATGAGGCAGGAGAGGATGGCACAACCAAAGCACCAAAATCAACTCCGGACACCGGTTCCTCCCCCGCTGCTAAAGAAGCAACACTGGAATTTGAGGGTGCGGATGAGATTGATAAAGCCTTTGGTAAAGTATCTGATCTGCTGGGAGAACTCAACCAGGCATTTCTCACCATTGATTGGGAAGTAAATCAAACAAATATTGGCAGGGCTCTTGATGTATTATCCAATATTTCGAGAGAGATTAAATCTGATCCTGACTCTAAAGTACACCAAATGCTCGGTCTTATGGAAGATGTCCTTAAGGCCATCGGTAGCTCTCCAGAGAGTGTCTCCACATCTGCACCTAAGGCTCTGAGAGATTGTCTTGGCGTACTCACACAAGCCTCTCAACAAGGTACGAATATTGACCCGTCTACAGAAGGCATGATCGAAGCTGCCAGCGGAGAGCTAAGTGCAGCACTTTCTGGTGAAGCAACACCGGAAAGCGCCCCAACGGAAAGTGTACAAGAAGCCGAGACCGATGAGATTTCTCTCACCCTTGAACGAGATGACTCCGAGCCCGCCACGAATGCTGCTCCGGCAGGACTTCTTAAAATTCTTTTAGCCAATTTATCAACGTTGGATCAATGCATTTCCAGACTCGTTCCAGTTGAAAATCTATTTTCTAAGAAACCCGGTCATGAGAAACTCTTGGTGATTTACCAAAAAATACGAGAATCTATGACCTTGCAAAAAAGTATAATTTCCACGGCCATTGAGGCGGAATACCACCCTGCTCCCCAGGGTGAAGAAGTTGATATTCCCACTGAGTTGAAGAATACCATTCAAAACCTTCTTACTGCTTTGGAGCAATGTAAAAAAAGAATTGTACCGGTTGAAAACCTCTTTGCACAAAAACCAAAATTTGCAAAACTTCATGTTATTCATCAAAAGCTCAGAGGCCAGATCGAAACTCAAATCGACTCAATATCACGTGCCATGGTTGGTGATTATAAACCTTCAACTATTGCCAAAAGCACTGTTGCTCCACCACCACCGGCCGAATGTTCCTGCCCATGGGCTTCATTACGAATTGGACAATGGAAAGGTAAAACAGTGGCCTTTATTGCTGACCATATTGCATACGAAAGAAGCGCTAACGGCTGGACCAAGAAAAATGTCAGTATGCTTGCCGTATTCCCACTCAAAAAACTTAAGCCATTTTGGCCTTGGTCTCACCTGCGGCCTCGTTTTCGTGGCACAATTACTCAACTGAGTGAAAGTGAACTGAGGAAACTTGCTTTGCCAGTTCTTAACCATCCAGATCCTGTACAGAATATTTCACCCAGCGACGGTACAGGGACTCTACTCGTTCTGTATTCAAAGAAAAAAGGTGGAGTTATTTTGCTGGACAGTGAGACACAAGACACTGCAGTTAAAAAGAGCTGGCGCTGGCAACCTTCAAAACGCTCAGACTCAATCATTAGTGGAAATTTAAAAACCGACGACCAAGATATTCCGGTGATAGACCTTAATAATTTATAGTGATTCTCGCTTATGGAACCAAATACAGACGGCACACCTGTTGATATTGATGCTAAACTTGCAGAAGCAGAACTCTACACAAAACATGGGCTGAAACAAAATGCCTTCAATGTTTACGAAGAGCTGCTCAATCATCTGCTTGATGAAGACCATCCATTACGTGCAAAGGTAGAAGAGCGTTTACAATCACTTCATCCCGACCAGCAAGATTCACTTACCATTGAAACTGTAGAATCCTCTACAGAGACCCCTCTTTCTAAAAAAGAATGTGTTGACAGATATGAAAACTGTCTCGGTCTCATTGAAGCTGGGTTTTATAATGACGCACTCACCCAGTTAGATTCACTTCTCGAACTTGGATATCGACCCGGAACTATTCGAGCAAAAATCGGTGAATGCTGTTTGCGACTCAACCGTCCTTTTGAAGCCTTGGAGCATTTAGAAGAGGCTATCAGCAGTCAAGAGCACAGCACAGAAGATCGTTTGAACATTCTGGACCGCTTAGCAATGACTTATGAGAATATCGGGTCTGCCCCTTCCGCCATTAAGGCATTGGAGCAAATGGTTCAGCTGGATGCCAGTTTTCGAAATGCTTCTGTTCGCCTTAAAAAGCTTTCTAAATCTGCTCAGAAATTTGGCCGTTTTTATTATCTCATCAAAGAGAACCTTCTTTCTGAGGAAAAACTTGATAGGGCTCGAGAGTCTGCACGGCAAAAGAAAAAGACCATCGACGACGTCCTTATGGCAGAATTTGGAATTAACAAGGCACAGCTAGGCCATGCTCTCAGTGAACATTATGGATGCCAATTCATAGAGTATGATGAACTGGAAATCGGTTCAGCTCCTGATTTTGTTGAAGGTGTTAAAGAACAGTTTTTTCGGCGCAATATGTTCATGCCCATGATTACTCCTCAAGATGAGTTAATCGTGGTCACTGATAATCCCCATGACATGGTGAAGCTTGACAATATTCGTTCCGTCTGTAAAGGAACCGAATTTCATATGGGGGTCACTCTCAATGAAGATTTAAACAAATTTATTGATCATTTCTTTGGCAAATACGCGACTGCTGAAGATCAAGGAGATGTTTTTGAGCAACTTGAATTAATCGAAGTTGACGAAGAAGATGATTATGATGATGAGCCAAGTACAACTGCTGATGGTGTTGTTGTGCAGATGGCTAATAAAATTATTGAAGATGGCGTTCGTCAAAAGGCATCCGATATTCATATAGAAGGACTGCCAGGTAAACGTGGCACATCTATTCGTTTTCGCATTGATGGTGAATGTATTCACTATAAAAACATCCCATTTTCTTACAAGCGTGCTCTTGTTTCACGTATTAAAATTATTTCAAAACTTGATATATCTGAACGTCGCCTGCCACAAGACGGTAAAATTAAGTTTATCAACAAAAATAAACAGACCATTGAACTTCGTGTTGCCACCATTCCCACCGTTGGCGGCAACGAGGATATCGTTCTTCGAATTCTTGCCTCAGGTAATGCAGCAATCCCCCTAGACAACATGGGGCTTCAAGACCACATCCTTAAAGAATTCAAGGGATTACTAGAGACACCATATGGTCTTCTGTTGGTATGTGGCCCTACAGGATCAGGTAAAACCACGACCCTTCATTCCGCCTTGAACTACATCAATACGCCTGAGAAAAAAATTTGGACGGCTGAAGATCCTGTGGAAATTGTCCAGGATGGTTTAAGACAAGTTCAAGTAGAACAGAAGATCGACCTTGATTTTGCCCGTGTGCTTCGTTCTTTTTTAAGGGCAGATCCCGATGTGATTATGGTTGGTGAGACTCGAGATGAAGAAACGGCCCATACCGTTATTGTTGCCTCACTAACTGGACATCTTGTATTTTCTACACTACATACTAACTCAGCACCTGAAACTGTCACACGATTATTAGGTATGGGCATGGATCCACTTAATTTTGCCGATGCTTTATTGGGAGTATTGGCCCAGCGCTTGGTAAAGCGTCTTTGTCCAGACTGCAAAGAATCCTATGAAGCAGACGATAAAGAAAAAGAGCTGATTAAAGTGAGCTATGGCGATCACCCTGTATATCCTTTACCAATCGATTTAGATGCACCATTAAAGCTGTATAAGGCAAAAGGTTGCTCAAAATGTGGGAATTCGGGCTATAGGGGCAGGTTGGCTATCCATGAATTACTGGTCAGTAACGATGACTTAAAACGTTTAATCGAAAAAAGTAGCTCCGTGGCCGACATTCGTGAAGAATCAATGAATAATGGCATGCAAACACTCCTCCAAGATGGAATTATCAAAGTTTTGGCAGGTGATACTGACTTTGCGCATGTCAGGGCGGCCTGTATTCGGTAAGATCCATTCATCTCCATTCCAGTTCAACATTTTTTGAGGAACACCTACCCAAAAAACATCTTGAAAAGATCTCATTCCGGGTATGCATTTGAGACGACAAAAAAGCGATCTATTGAGGCGCATTTATGAAAAATATACTCATTGTTGATGATGAAGACAGTTTCTTGCTCAGTTTAGTAGACATGTTCAAAGACTGTGGTGAGAAGTTAACCATTTTCACTGCAGGTAATGGTAAAGAAGCCATTGATGTGCTTGAAAAAGAAGACATCAACCTTGTTGTCACTGATTTGAAAATGCCGGAACTTGATGGCTTTGGCCTTCTCTCTCACATGAGTAAAGCCAATCCCAACACCCCAGTTATTGTAATGACTGCATTTGGTACACCGGACATGGAAGACAATGTGCTCGATATGGGTGCATTTCAATATATTGAAAAGCCAATAGAATTTGACCGGCTGCTCACTCAAATTAATGAAGGACTCGTCGCAGGAACAACTGGACATGTGGCCGGCATCTCAACCGCCTCCTTTTTACAGCTCCTTGAAATGGAGAGAAAGACCTGTACACTCACAATCAAATCAGAAGGCCGGACCGGCTATCTTTATTTCAAGCTAGGCGAATTAATTAATGCCTCCACAGAAGGACTGGAAGGTCAAGACGCAGCGATGCATGTTATCTGCTGGGACAATGTTGCTATTGATATCGTCAACATGTGCCGTAAGAGGAAGAAAGTAATCGATGTTCCCATGGGTTACATCCTCATTGAAAGCGCTCGCATGAAAGACGAAATTGAACATCCACCAGAAGATGCTGAAAGAGAAGCAGGTTCTGTTGAAGAAGATGAACTTGAACAAGAAACAGCACCTTCTTCCATAGAGCAAACTGTAGACGAGCTCAACTTAGATGATATGGAGTTTGAAACTCCTGTAATTGAAGATGAAGCTCCAGCCCCTGTAGACCAATCTACTGAAACTGAAACTCTTGCCATGGAAAAAGATTCTTCCATGGTCATCCTTGATGACTCCCTTGAAATAAGCGATGTTGAAACTGTTGAGCATTTTCTCCAAGTGGTTGGCACTATTGACGGTGTGAAGACTGTTTTTGGTTTAAACCGCGAAGGATCACGTTTAAAGGAAAGTAAAGGGAAAGAACCTGAGTTAGATTTTTATTTAGGAAAAGTCGTTTCAACTGCTGGTGAATTCTCCCGCAATTATGATTTTGGCAGGTTGGAGCATCTTACATGTGCACAAAAGGACGGACTCAAACTGACCATTGTAACGGGTCCAGAAGTAATCCTTGCCATTGAATTTGATCCGAAGGCTCCTGTATCAGATATTATGAAGGAAATAAAGCCAGCGGTTAACCGTTTAACTGCATAGTAATTTGAAATTTTGATTTTATTGGGTAATTGTTTATATATTCAATACGCACGTGTACTACCTAATTTAAAAAACACACTGATTTTTTGTTTAGATATTGTTTTGAGGTGAACATGGATAATCTGTTAAAGGATATTGAAGAATTCCCAGAGGTTTCGGCCGCCTTGGTCTATGACCACCAAAAGGGTGTGCTGGCGCTTCAAGGATCCCCACCTAATACAGATAAGAATGAGCTTGGATATATTGGCCAGGCTTTGGGCAAGTTATTTGATAAACGTGATCTGGTGAATGGTCTTGAAATGAAGTTTGAGAAAACTTTGCTCATGGCAAGACCTATTTCTAATGATGCATCACTGATCGCCTTTTGCATTCCCAGTGCAGACATGGCACTGGTCAATATGAATATCAGCATGACCCTTCCTGAGCTGCAGGATGCTTTAGAGGATTTTCGCAACCCACCACCACCTCCTCCACAGAAAGAAGAACCCCAAAAAGAGGCTGCAGCGAAACCAACACCTCAGAAGAAACCTCCAGAACCTGCAAGTAAGGATGTTGACATTGACAGTCTTTATTCTAGCGGTCCACTGGCTTCAACATTATCTGAATTTCAAAACGCTCTTGCATTTGCCATAGGGCCGGTGAGTGAAATGGTATTGCGGGAATGTGTTGAAGAATGGAGCAAAGACGGTGAATGTACTGAAAAACGATTAGGCGAACTCGTTACAATTGTCTGTCGTGAGATTGATGATGACGAGCTAGAAGAGGAATTCAGAGAAAAAGTAGATCATCTCCTCATGGTGCATTAAATTAAATCCCTTTAAAGCTTCTGCTGTTGACTATAAAATAAAACGGGCATCCCACTTGGGCTACCCGTTTTATTACTCGTGTGTATAAAAGACTATATATAATTATCTTAAAACTTCCAATCGTTCAGGATCTATGGACAAAGCGTCAGTTCGCGCACTATCTCTCAGTTTTTCCTGCATTAATGACAACTTTGTATTAAATTCTTTACCACCTGGTGCAGCGGTTAAGTCATCCACAGATTGCCTGATTTTTTCCTTCTTGAGAGCTTCGGCAATACTCGATATTTTTGAAACATCTGGAATTTCTGGTTTGAGGGTTGGACCTTGCACTGTGCTCGCGGTCTTGGTTTTTTTCTTGGGTGGCTTCTTCTCAACCACAACTGGCTTCTTCTTAACTGGTGGTTTCTTCTCAACTACCTTTTTCTCAACCGGTTTCTTTTTCTCTACAACTTTTTTCTCTACCGGTTTCTTCTCAACTACCTTTTTGGAACCATCTGCAACTTTGACGGGTTTCAGTTTGGCCCGCAACTCTTCAAAGGACCTTCTTGCCCGACTATTCCGAGGATTTAATTTTAAACCTTTTTCATAAGATTTTAGTGCTGATGGTAAATTCTCAAGAACCACGTAAATATCGGCCATACCAAAATGATACTTGGCATTTTTCTTATCAAGCTTGACAGCTGCTCTGTAGTACTTTAAAGCATCTTCATACTTTCTGAGTCGCTCCATGGCATATCCATACCGGTAGTTTACCGCAGCATCTTTCGGACATTTTGATAAAGCTTCCTGGAGCAAGGCCTCTTGTTTTAAGAGACTCCTCTCCTTTTTTGCCTTGTCCAACATGCCTTTACAATCCGCAGCAATGACTTGCTCACCGGCGAGTGTGCCTATAAAAAGTACGATTGCTCCAAAATACAGCAACCATTTCATGGCGACTTTCATTATTTGGACCTCTTAAGCATACGCTGCATGCTCTTTCGCAAACGTTCGATAGCTTTAGTCAAATCACCAATTTCATCTTTGCTTGTTGCCTTAATACTTTCTTCCATATTTTTGCCTACACTGATATCTTCCGCCCGTTGACAAAGGTCAAGAACAGGACCTACAACACCACGATCAAGGAAAAAACCAATACCTAGAACAGCGACAAGCAAGCAACCTGCACCAATAAGGAAAAGAAAAAATGCCGAAGAACGGGCCGCAGAGACCGCTTGCTGGATGGGAATATAAATTACCATCGCACCAACTGTTTCCCCCATTTTCCAGTTATAACCGGCATCAACTCCATAAATTTCCGTCTGGTCTTTAGGCGCATCGTAAGGATCACCATGACATGTCAGGCAGGCCTTATCTTCGATACGAACAGGCTTAGCAAGGAAATACATCTCCTCACCGTTTTTAACCATGATCCCTCCTTTGTCGGCAATTTTAGTGTCTTTATTAAATTCCTCTATAATTTTCTGTTCGTCTGCATCTGCCTTATTTGTAGGCTGTAACGGACTTAAAGTCGCTTGTTTAAATTGAAAACCCGGCAAAACGCTGGAGAATTTCTCATAGATACCACGGGTAATGGCAAATGTAGACATCAGTTCTGGATAAAATCGATCACCCTCAACCAATTCACGAATCAATGGGCGTTGCACTTCACTGAAATAGGAATTTGAAGAAGTAATGTAATTGAAGATAATTTGGCCTTTTTCTTTGGCCTCACTCATGGCATTGCCCACGCTGAATTTGTAGCTGGCAATACCAACAACCAACATAGCAACAGCTCCCAGGATACCGGCAACCATAATGAATCTAGCCCTGATTCCCATATTACTCTCCTTCGCTTTGCTTATCTGATAGTGAAAAGGTTAATTTCTGATTCTTTTTAATTGAAGTACTCTGATAAAAAATAACGTCTTGTATCATAACCGTATCAATCAGGTTTTATTTGGATATCTCTCGATGGCAACGATCTTTGCCGAGGTCATATATTAATTAAAAAACCATTATATTGTCAAGCAGATACGGCTGCTCACTATGGCCCTTACCCTAAATGAAACTAATGGTCTATGGGACACCCTTTAATATCCGGGTCATTTACCGTTGCATTTGGCAGAAGAAGTGTAACCGTAGTACCTGTTCCATGTTTGCTACTGATCTCCATACTGCAATTCATCTGGGTCAATAGCTTTCTCGACAGCATCAGACCCAAACCTGTACCATCTTTTTTTGTTGTAAAAAATGGCTTGAAAATATCACCTTTCACCTGGGAATCGATACCACAGCCGTTATCAGAAATAGTCAGTACCACCACCTTTCCACCTGGCTGACACCGGACGCCTAAGCTTGGGTCAGGGCGCCCTTCCAGGGCATCCATGGCATTTGCAAAAATATTCATAATGACATGCTGCATGGCCCGGACATCTGCATTCACCCATCTTGCTTCCTGGGATATTTCAATATCAACCTTTACATTCTTTTTCCGTGCATCCATGGAGAACAATCGGATGAACTCATCAAAAAAGGCCTGCAAATCAACTGCAGTTGGCCTTGGTTTTTCAAAAAGGTTGAAGGTTTTCAGTGATTTTAACAGGACTTCCATTTTTGCCACTTCCCCGAAAATACGGTCGAAATATTTCTCAACTTCTTCAACGGGAAAACGGTTGACGTTCTTACGTAATACCGTAAGGGCCATTTTAATGGAGTTTATGGGATTGCCAATTTCATGCCTGATACCGGAAAAGAGGAAACCAATATTATGCATCATTTCCGAAGCTTCATCAATTGCTTCGAGACGTAACTGGTCTGTGATATCTTGAATAAAAACCGCGACATAGCGGCGTTTCACTTCAGATCCATATAATGTATAACCAAAAAGACGATCACCATAACGAATCTTCTTTTTCTGACTCCGCGCACTTTCCCCATTTTTAAAATCGGAAATTTCGTCTCTTAACAAGTCATAAATGTCTGGGAAAGAAGAGTCCGCTCTCACTTGGTCTAAAATGGAATTGGCATAGGCATTTCGAAAACAGACGGCTTCTTCCTCAAGATCTAAGATAATGATCCCTGTGCTGATAGCGCTGAGCACCTCAGAAAATAAACCAGGGTGTTCACTGCATTGAGGTGTTTCCTGCAAAATTTCTTTCATTAAAACTCTATGGCATTGTTAATAGTCAAAAAATCTCTAATGCCGCCTAGTAATTTCAACTAGATACGTCATTGCGCTCGTCCATCTCGTAGCTTTTGAATAATCATTTATCTGCCAGATGACAAAAACCACGCATTTACAATAACAGGCAGAATAACTCGTCAAAAGCCATCCAGTCATGGACATTTAATACATACGATGAAATACCTGTGAATAATACTCGGCTGATGAAAGAATTGTCAATGATGGATAACAGCGGTTGCAGCGATTGAAGGGTTAAATATTACTCTGCCAGAACCAACAAAGAACTGAGCTCTTCTACCAGTGCCTGATCAGGCAGATCATAATATACTCCGGCTGATGTTTTATTTTGTGGTTCCATCCCACGCAAAAAAAGGTAATACACCCCGCCAAAACAATCCTCATAGCTGTAATCTGCTATACGGGCCGCAAGGTATTGATGCATTGCCACGGTGTAAAGAAGATACTGCAAATGATATGCTTCTTCTTGCATTACCGTATGTAATTTTTCCTGCCTATATGATTGTAGCGAGGTACCAAGAAAGTTTGATTTCCAATCAATTATATAATATTTACCTTCCCATAAAAATATGAGGTCTATAAAACCTTTAATAAAGCCCTGCCGTGGAGTTAAATGCAGTTTCTTATCATCGGGCATGTTTAATGCGGGAGGAAAACCATGGTGTTTCAGCAGATCATCAATTCCCAAAGCACCATTTGAGGCCAATGGCAAATAAAATTCCATCTCGTGGATTTTATCTTCTGGATTCAAACGCTCCAAGAGTAAATCATCCTGCAGTGGCGTTGTAAGGATTTTGCCTATTCCACTATTTATGACTTCGTACCAGGCGACATCAAACCCATATTCAGTCAATTTCCCTCGCACAAGCTCCCTTACTATATTCTGATCACCCCTTTGAAATTCTATATTCTCCAACACATCATGGAAGAAATTGCCTGCGCGGGCGCCAGCTGGAAATGAGAACATGTCGCCAATAAATGAATCTTCGTCCCCAGTTTGGATTCCGCTTTGACCAATGGCAATTTCCTTCTGATGATCACGGTCCGGCAATTCCGCCCCATGTGACCTTTCCCTGGTTAGAGCTGAAAAACTGGTAATTTTCCAACTTTGATCAATGCTCCCAGAAAATGGGGGTAGAACTATTTTCTGGGAGTATTGATCAGGTGCAATGTCTACATGCGGAAGTTGTGAACTCAATGTTTCTAAAGAAATGGAGTGGGAAGATTTACATATGATATCCTTCAGGTCATCAATAAGTTCTTGCTCACCAGATTGCACATATTTGTCTCGCACAGCGTTTTTAATTTCACCATATGATGCATTCTTTTCTCTCAACTCTTTTGGCAGATGAAAAAGATAGGCCAATGCAGAGGTTTCTGCTCCTCTGAATGCCCCCCAGTAGAGAAAACAACCATACTGGGCTCGAGTCAACGCCACATAGAGTAATCGCAAGTCTTCAGCCAATTCTTCCCGTTGAGCGCTTGCAAAGCCTACACTCTTTGGGTCAGGAGCCAGGTCAAAAACCAATTGGCTATCATCCTGGTGATACAGTATTGGTTTTTTTGCCGACACCCTGCTTCCACTCCAACAAAAGGGACAAAATACAATACCGTACTGCAGTCCCTTGGCCTTATGAATTGTGACAATCCGTACCCGAGCTGCATCGCTCTCCAAGCGAAGTTGGTAGGTGTCTTCCATACCTGCCGGATCTGCTATTCGACGGGAAAGGAATTTTACAAGCCCAGCCATACCAAGGTTTTTATTTCGCTCTGCCTGATGCAAAATCTCTACCAGGTGGCTGACATTTGTTATACGACGTTCACCATCTACAAAAGAAGCCAAACCTGGTCGAATTTTCAGGGTTCGTTCCAACTCTTTGAACATCCGCATAAATCCATGCTGATTCCAAATGTGGTTGAAATGACGAAATTCAAGCAGCCATTTGATCCATTCGCTCTCATCAGCTAAAATCTCTCCATACAATAGACCATTGCCACCTAGAATATCTGTGGCCAACGCCCCTCTTACTTTGCCCGTATTGCCAGGATCGGCTAATCCCGTTAATAATTGAAGCATTTCCATTGCTTCCCGTGATTCAAAAATACTTTCTGAGCTTTGAATCACACTGGCAACCTTGTGGTCAGCCAATGCTATCTGCGTCAGTCGTGCCTCTCGGTTTGTCCGCACAAGCACTGCCACATCACTCGGTTCAATCGATTTTTCACCAATTGTAGCCTGACTTGCTTGTCCAAGAGCTAAAAGTTGGGATATTTCCATGGCAACCTGGTTTAAAATTTCCCGGCGACCATTTTCCTTACTCATATGGCTTTTGGATTTCCCGTCTGCCGAAGAATTTTCAACCCAACGTAGAAGCAGACCTTCTTTTGTCTGGCCTTTAATGTTCAGTGATTCATGAATGAGGCCACCAGGTTGAGCCGGCTGAAAAGGAATTTTATCAAAAAGGAAAGGGTGGGAGACGTTGGTGAACAGAGTGTTCACAGCAGTAATCATACTTGGGGTAGAGCGATAGTTGGTTGACAGAGTGTGTTGTTCCTCAATGTCTTGAGACGCTGTCATATAGGTAAAAATATCAGCGCCACGGAAACTGTAAACAGCCTGTTTTGGATCTCCTATGAGAAACAAAAGCTCATCTGAAACGTGACCATATACCTTTGAAAATATGTTATATTGCAGGGGATCAGTATCCTGAAATTCATCAATGAAAGCAGCAGGAAATTTTCTGCGTATTGCCTGTGCCAACTGAAACCCTTCATTGCCGATTAGCCCACTGTGTAAACCCGTTAATAGATCATCAAAACACATTACGTTATGTTTATTTTTTCTTTTTGGCAGATCATTTCTCAATGATTCAATGAGTCGCTTTTTGAGCTCAAGAATATAGGCATCATAGTGTCGAC
Source organism: uncultured Desulfobulbia bacterium (assembly GCA_964443295.1). Lineage (GTDB taxonomy): Bacteria > Desulfobacterota > Desulfobulbia > Desulfobulbales > CG2-30-60-27 > CAYUCH01. The sequence goes on from CAYUCH010000018.1 coordinate 23,239, forward strand.
ATAACTTATTATGCAGAGCAGCCAACGCACCACATTGCTGGAGAAATCGATTCTCAGGCACATCTTTTCCACTCTTTATTTTTTCTGCCATCCCCGTTGGGGTGAGCCGATGGAAGCCTTCAAAGAGAAAAATGTCCGGTTTATTACGACCTTGCCAACCATCCATGGAAGCCATCCACCGACGCACCACAGATTGTTTATATACACGCCGATCCAATGCCTTGCTTTCGAGAAGAATTTTCGCCACCGCATGTCGTTCCATTGACCATGTTTGGGCCAATTCGAAAAAAAGATCTTCATACTTTTTCTCCAATCCGACCATTACATCTTCATCGTAAACGTCAGTACTGTCCGGAAGTATCTTTACATCCGCCTGGATCAAAGAACGAGTGAGTATTGGTGATAATTGATTGTGAAATGATTCGTGGGCATAGGAAACAAAAAGGAAAGAAGCGGAATAGAAATAATTCCGCCAAAAGTCCATGGCGATTTCTTCCTTCAGTTCGCTATCATCGGTCAGTAATTCAGTATCAAAAAGGCCGGCGGTTTCAAATCCATATTCTTTCAACATACGTTGACAAAACCCATGGATGGTGAAAATGGCCGCCAGATCAAATCCAGCTAACGCATCAGTCAACTTTATAATCGCAGCTTCACGGTCAGGATACTGCTGCAGACATTCTTCTATTATGGGTATATTGGAATTTTCGGACTCAAAACCGTCCAGACAAAAACGTAGCATGGAGCGAATTTTGTCGCGTAACTCTTTAGTAGCTGCCTCGGTATAGGTAACTACTAAAATTTGCTCAATGGAAAGATTCTTTTCCAGCAAAAGACGCAATACCAAGCCGGTTATAGTATAGGTCTTGCCCGTGCCTGCACTGGCATCGATGAGATGTATTCCTTGAAGTCTGCATTGAAAAATATCGAAGGAATTCATAGAGCTTTCATCTCCATTGCAGACAAAAGAGGAGTGAAAACCGCTAAAGCCAGCCGGGAAAAATCATCCTGATGCAGAGGATTAGATTCTTTGAAGCATGCTCTATAGAATGGATCTTCACTCTCACCGCGTAAGTAGTCACTGCCAATCCAATTGGCAATGGCCTTCTGTACGGCCTTAGCATCATCACTCCCCTTCATTTTTTCACTGGCAAATATGTACGAGCTACGTGGGAAAAACATCAAAGGCATTGATAGACCTTGCCAGTAAAAAGAAAGGAGCTCTTGTAATATTCGATCTGGGTCAGAAACTGGCCCCACTGCGCAGGTTTTATCACTGCCGACATGAATACTACTAGTTTTGAGATCATTTTGTAGCTGGCATTGCAATGTCAGATGTCGGATCCATAAAGAGATTTGATCCTCCGCTTTTACCTTGGCAGACCTGCATGTGACAAGACCACCATCATAAACCCCATGCACCTTGCCGGTGATCCGAAATTTACCCAGCGTAATATCAACATCATGGGAAACAGGTTCGTGGTCAACCTGCTGCACCACCTTTTGAACCACTTTTTCAGTTTGTATCCAGAGGTCGGTTATTATGGCCTCCCCCACCTTGCCGGGAGGAAATCTGCCAGATGCCTGGGCTTTAGGTAAAAAAGAATGAAATTCACCACCGGCCAATTCTTCATGTAGAATATCCTGCTGCACACCATATTTATTGAGACCATCTAAAACCCTTGGTTCATGATTCAACGGACTCACACACAATTTGGGCAACTGAAGGCCCAATCGAAGCCGACCGTAAACTCGGGCAGGATTACAATAAAAACGGCACAGCTGATCCAAATCTACTTTGCGCCATTCCGACTCAGGCTCCGGCAAAGGTTCTGTTACCAGACACTCTATATGCCTTTTTTCGTCTATGGCGAGAGCGGTCTGAAAATTCTCTTCGGAAAAACTTCGCAGTGAAGAATGGGGCAAAAAATACTGTTTGTTAAATGGTTGCAATGGATGCCGGAGGACAAGGTTTTCTACATCATCTTTTTCACCAGACGACTTCATCTTCGCCATATAGTCCAATAATTCACCTACCAGCACAGAAGGCGGCATGCGTGAATCATCATGCTGAGATTGACCGACATAGCTTATATACAGTTGCTCTCGGGCAGATAATATTGCCTCCAGAAAAAGGTACCGATCCACATGACGGCGAGACCGATCACCTGGTTTGGGAGCCTGGGCCATCAGGTCAAAACTGACCGTATTGACCGGACGCGGAAAGGTAGAGTCGTTCATCCCAAGGAGACAAAGGACTTTGCCGGGAATAGCCCTCATCGGCAACATGGCACAAAATGTCATCCCACCGGTTAAAAATCCAAAGGGGGAGGATTGTTGTTCCAACATTCTCCTGATATGGGCGAAAATCACTTCTGGACTTAGCGGCTCTGTGTAAACAGTATTTTTCTCCATCTCAGCCATTTCGGCCAGAATTGATCGAATTTCCGTCAAATCATTACTTTCACTCTGCTCATAAAAACAATCACTCAGTAAATGCGCAAGAAGCGATGCCCATTGCGATAAGGTGCGTGGTTCAGACACCTTTTCTGCGTATGAAAAGAAAAGTTCACAGCAGGTGGAAAAACTTTCGAGGATGTGAACATCATCTCCTTCAATTGGTCCACAAGGGAGTTGCCCGGCAAAAAGTTGATCACCGCTGCTTTCCATGGCATATCCAAGAAGAAGACGATCCAGTCCGGCACGCCAGGTATTTTGGGTAAATCCAGGCCCGCCAAGATCGCGGCGATGTTGCCTGTCAATGCCCCAGTAGATAGATGTTTGCTCTACCCATTGTTCAATGCGCTCAACATCTTCGATCTCAAGACCGAACTTGTTGTGCACTATTGGAGATTCAAGAATTTTCAACAGCTTACCAGACTCAAATCTGCCGGCCAGCAATTCAAGCAGCGCCAGAAAAACACAAGAGGGATCCCCTTCCGTGCCAAGACTCCTGTCAGCAATGCTAAAGGGTATCCACTGGGGATCCTGTGGAGAAATGCCAAAGGTCGATTCAATATACGGGCTATACAAATCTATATCAGGCATCATAACGAGAATATCACGGGGCATTAAGTCGGGCATACTCTCAAACAGGCTTAAGAGATGATTCCGCAACACCTCCACTTCACGTAAGGGGCTATGACAACTATGCACTTGAATAGACTCGTCTTTGGCATAAGAAAAGTCAGAGCCACCAGCCTCCTGTAGGGACAATATATCCGTTTGAATTTGGGCCAACACTGTGTTCTGTTCTGGCTCAACAAAATTTGGATATTCATAGAGAGCTCTGTTTTGTAAAGCTGCAAAAAAATCACGCCCCAACAACCCCATTGAGGCCAGAAGGCTATTCCCTGTATGCTGATAGAGATCCTTGGCAGACAAGCTCGATTTTTTTCGATCCCGCCTTCCCTCCTGTTCTGAGAGAATATCCGCCCAGTATTCCTGGCAAGGATTCAAGAGAAACATATTAATGGGAATATGTTGGGAAAGGGCTTCAAATAAGTGCTGGTGGTATGGAGGCAAGGAAGAAATTCCAAACATAGTAATTCGTGAAGGAAGTCCTTCCGGAGGATTTTCTTCCTGAAGACGTTGGACAAACTCAAATAATAATGTCCCCTTGTGTTGAAATTCATCAGCAGAATCATTTGAAAAAACAGCGCGCCATAACAGAGCTTGCCAGAAACGGTCTTTTCCCTTGTCCCATTCGGCAACCATTTCCGGTCGATACACCTGGTATTGATCAAATAAATCTGCAAGATACAAGGCAAGTTGATATTGCTTTACCGGCTGACCATCAGCAAGATAATGGTGCAACGGTTGAAATTCAGGGCGATTTTCAAGATGTGGGAATATCGCCATAAGACGCCAAAGAATTTCCTCTTTTGTGATGTTGTATATCTTTTTTTCCGGTAAGACCCGGTGCATCATTTCATCAACAAGGGCTGTAGGAAATGGACAATGTACATGGGCCCAGACAGAACATTCCGTGGCCATTTGCATGGCGAGCCATCTGGCCATGCCTTTACTTTGGACAACGACTATCTCAGGCTGTAATGGAGAAAGGGGCATCTGCCGGACATATTCGGCAAATTGGTGGGCGAGGATCTCAAGGCGATTGCTTGTAAATAAATGAAGACCAGTCATGAATTGGCCCTAACAGGGCATCATATTGATATTACTGAATTATTTTATCAAAAAGGGCCACCAGTTCAGGATCAAAATGAATCCCGGCAAGAGAGCGAATATGGGCGGCAGCATTTTCCCTAGACCAGGCTGGGTGATATCTACGGGTGGAAGTTAAGGCATCCCAGACATCGGCTATGGCGAATATTCTTGCAGCCAGAGGAATAGATTCGCCACTTAGTCCCCGCGGATAACCGGTTCCATCCCACTTTTCATGATGACAATATGGAATGTCCAAAGCCGGTTGAAGATAGGTTATGGGAGAAAGAAGTTCAAAAGCATATACAGGATGGCGCTTCATTATATTTTGTTCTTCTTCCGTGAGGGGGCCTTCTTTTAAAAGAATATCATCAGAGATCCCCATTTTACCAATATCATGCAGAAGCGCTCCACGACGGATATGCACCAATTGTTCGCTCTTTAATCCTTTGGCTTCTGCCATTTGCAAGGTGATATCTGTAACCCTTTGTGTATGCCCCTGGGTTTCCTGGTCTCGCAATTCTAAAGCACGCGCCCATCCCTCAATGGTTGTATCATAGGCAAGAATCATCTCGGAATTAGACATCTGCAACTCATTAAACAAGTTGGCATTATCTATGGCCATGGCAGCCTGCACCGCCACTGTGTTTAAAAAGTCAAACCACTCTCCTTCCTTCCCGAGTGAAGAACGGTGAAAAATCTCCAACACACCTCGGACCTGCCCTTTTGCAATAAGAGGTACGGCTATGTAGTCGACAAACCCTTCCTCTTCAACGAGGTCGTACCTGGAAAAATCATTCTCCTTTTTGGGCAAATCCTGTAAATGAACGACCCTTCTCTCCATGGCGGCAATTCCTGCACTGCCTGCCCCCAGACGCTCACGGAATTTTTGAATAGCACTTCCTCTAAAACCTTGGTCAACTTCAAATTCCAAAGTCTGGGTATGTCGATTGAGAAGAAGGATAGCGGCAGCATCCACCCCAAGTTGAGGGATAACCTGTTCGAGGAAAACCCTCATGGTTACCTGCAAATCAAGGCTTGATGTAATGAGCAAATCGATGGCGTGCAGTGTTTCCACGCGCCTGAGCCTTGCCCCGGCCTGGGTTTCGGCATGGCGGCGAGCTGTAATTTCTTTTTCCATATCAACATTTTTTACTCGCAAAGCCTGGTTGACCTCTGCCAAACTCTTTTCGCCGGCAACAATCCGCAAAATAGTTGCTCGAGTAAGAGATATAACCATAAAGACAAACATACCCCCGCCAAAAAAGACCAAACCAACCAAGAGATCTAAAGCAAAGCTCACATCCATGGCCTGGATAATCAGAAAGCTGATATATCCGGCAAAGAAAAAGAACATCAGGCCGCTTAAAGCCCGCCATTTAAACTCCATGTCAGGGGGAATTACCCCGTCCATCCTTTTACTCCGCAGGATCGCTGCCAGAAGAAAGAATGCACCGGGCAGGACGAGGAGAATAGAAATAAGCTTTAATTGCATTTAGTATCTCGTGATTGTTCGCTTTTGTGCTTTTTGTCGCAGAAAAAAATATGAAATTCAAATGCGTGTTCTAAACAGATAAAAATTTCATCTCATTGGTACCAGACACCGGCAATGCTCACAACAAAAAACACCCATACAGACGGGATTAGAAACCCTTACATTGTGGCGTTTACATCAATAACAACGAAAAACTACTCACTCTTCTTCCGGGGGAATCAGGCCAAGTTTCTTTAATTCTGCAATCAAAATATCCTTTTCAACTGGTTTCTCTAAAAAAGCAGTTGCACCTCCACAATACATGGCTTCCAGGACATTTTCAGGATCACCCATGGCAGTGGTCATTATAACTTTTACTTCCTCTTCCAGGGAGATTCCCTTGATGGATTCTATATTCCGAACCTCACGCAGGGCTTCCTGGCCTGTTTTCTTGGGCATCATGATATCAAAGCATATCAACTGGTATGGTTCATCATCTTCCAAAGCTTTAGAAAATGATGCCACTGCCTCTTCACCGTCTGCAGCAGTATCACATTGACCATACGGTTTCAACATCTCCAGCATCAAACTCCTGGTGACCATTTCGTCTTCAACTATTAAAATACGCATGGTTGTCCCTTATTTTCTCTACTCGTTATTCTTGGCTTTCTGGCAGCAAACAATATTTCTCCACCGCTTTTATAATTCTATCTGATTCAACGGGTTTTGACATCATCTCATTCATTCCTGCCGCCCGACCTTTTTCATGCACTTCCGATAAAATCTCTCCTGTCACAGCAATAACCGGCACATTTTTATTTATCGAAACTGAATCCCTCAGCTGACGAGTCACTTCATATCCGCTCATATCCGGCATGCGACAGTCCATTATCACAAGAGAACACGGTGTCGCTTCCAGATAAGTAACCGCCTCTGTTCCGTTGTTCACAGCGTCAACTCTTACACCGGCATTACTTAAAATCTCTACCAAAAGTATACGAGAGACAAAATCATCTTCAACAACGAGCACTTTTGGATTCATCTCCGCCAGTACACTCTTCTTTTTATTATCTGAATCATTCTTCTCTGGATCAATTGTTGTTCTTGTCAGGCATTCAAACAAACGATTTTTTCGGATTGGTTTCTTCAAAAATCGTAAATAGACCGAGTCCGTCTTATTTCTATTTGCAAGGTCAGAGATATAGGTCAACAGGATGAGATTAACCTGCCGTTCTCCATAGAGATCATGAACAGACCGGCCAATAAGATCGCATGCCATATCCGGTAATGTTGAACTTACGAGAATGACATCATAGGGGTGACCTGCTTCAAACGCTTTTTGTATTGTGTTTACAGCTCTTTCCCCATCGTACTCACCGTCAACCACACAATGCCATTCAGTCAACAATTCACATAGATATTCCCGCACTTCCAGGTTCGACTCTACCACCAGAGCACTCTGTCCCTTTTGGGTTTCTGGTATCGTATATTGATGGGAAGACACCATCTTTTGTTTTTCAAACATTAAAGAAATTGAAAAAACAGAACCTTCATCCACAACACTCTCAACATGTATCTCTCCCCCCATCATTGAAACCAAATGTTTTGCAATGGGGAGCCCCAGGCCTGTGCCACCATATTTTCTCGTGGTAGCCGATGTGGCCTGGGAAAATGCCTCAAATATCTGCTCTTGTTTTTCAGAAGGTATACCAATACCAGTATCGCTGATAGTAAATCTTAGCTCCACCTCATTTTTCTGTTCACGTACCCGTTCAACTCGCAAGACAACCTGACCTTCAGAGGTAAACTTGATGGCATTACCCGTAATGTTCATAATTATCTGGCGCAGGCGGCCAGGATCGCCCTTAAGCAAAAGAGGCACATCCTTGGTAAATCGGCCCACAAGTTCGACCCCCTTCTTAGCTGCCGTTGGCGCCAGCAAGTCAAGTAGGTTTTCGATTATCTCATCAAGGCTGAAATCAATTTTCTCCAACTCAATTTTTCCGGCATCAGCTTTAGAATAATCAAGCATGTCATTCAAAAGACTTAAAAGAGCTTTTGAAGATGTTCCGATAATCTTGGTATAGTCTTTCTGCTCAGTGGTCAGCTCTGAATTGAGGAGCAATTCCGCCATGCCAAGCACACCATTCATCGGCAAACGTATTTCATGGCTGAGGCTTGAAAACCAGCGGGCTTTGGCATTTGCCGCTTCTTCAGCTACTTCTTTTGCTTGAATCATCGCTTTCTCAGCCTGTCGCTGTTCAGTTACATCCAAAGCAGAGCACACAACAAAATCAACTGTACCTTCCTCATTAATATGAGGTGTCCTGGTAATTGCTAATATTCTTGATTCTCCTTTACTGTTTTTAACCCACTCATCTCCATAGGTCTGTTTGCCAGACAGAAATACTTCTTTGCAGTTCCCAGTGAATGTATCGAAATCATGAATCTTCTGCAGACTCTCAATATGACCGTGTTCCAATTCGGATCTGGCAATCCCGACAAAATCAGCATGGGCCTGATTCACCGCACCATAAGAAAATTCATCCGTCAAATACCAAATCTGCGTTTCTATATTATTAAGGAGTAATTCGAGTTCCGCCTTGCGTTCTTCCAGGCGCCTTTTCCCGTCAAGATTCTCTTGGATCAGCCTGGCTCTTTCCAATGCTTTTTGAATCGTGTAATGGAAAATTTCAAGATCTGTTACCGGTTTCTCAATATAGTCCCAAGCACCGGATCGAACTGCCTCAATAACTTCACTTACAGCACCTGCACCAGATACCACAATCATCGGTGTATTGGGGGATTCTGCTTTAACAATATTAAGCAACTCTATGCCACCGACTTCAGGCATCCATAAGTCGACAAGAAGAAGGTCGGGTTTTGATTTTCGAAATACCTCTATGCCTTGCTTCCCATTTTCGGCTTCAAGAACCTCATAATTCAACTCCTCAAGAAACCGTCTGAAACTCATGCGAATATAGCGTTCATCATCAACAACTAATATTCGGCAGGGCGTTTGGGTCAAAATATTCCCTCAAATGCGTATTTACTTTCAAAAAATAAAGGACTTACAATTAAATCTAACAGAGACACTGTACATACCCAAAATGTATACCTTAAATCATATAATTCTCATTTTCCACGGTCAAGAAACATCACTCGGTCAGGTAAAATAATTTTACAAAGCCTTTCAGAACATTGCATAAAACCTTGCTTCTCCTCACATGTTACGTTATTTTTCTATTTATAAAATTCATTGGGTAACATGGAGATCTTGGGGAAAATACCATGTCTTATCGACCAGGAATTAATAAAGATCGGCGCAAGGGCACTGATTCTGTAGGCAAAATTATTCAGTATGTGGGTCTTGCAGGATGGAGCATTCTGCTTGCCGCTTTTTGGATAGTTGAAAAAGCCCGCCCTAAAGTCGAAACCTTCCTTGATGACAAGCATGATATACATCTAAGCGGAAATTGGAATCTTGAGCTCATTCGCTATCTCTTCTACTTGATGATTCTTGGACTTTGTTTGAGCATTGTAGGTTTTTGTATAAACAGTATGCGCATGCGACGGCGTACCGATACGTATAGATTGTCGATTCTCTTTCTAGGCCTCGTCTCAATTGGCACAATTCTTTTTTATCTCATTGCCGGTTAGTACCAGTCACTGGATTATAAGTAAACGCATTTCATTTTTTCCTCAAAACTGGTATGTGAACCCTTGTCTTAGAAAAACTAGTAGCCGCTTCCCCAATAAAATTAAGGAACAAAACGAGCATGCATTTGCGAACCTGCGTGGCGCCTCCAGGGCGTTTCGTATATGGAATTCATAAACCAAGTTATCCAGTACAAAACCTCAGGACGAAAGAGTCTGTGGGCCCTTTAGGGATTATTGATAACCGTGATTTTGTGGAAAACAGCCGCAACTTCCCAGTCAAATCATTTCATGTGGAAGATGGCGAATCGGTGTATCAAATTCCCAATCCGTTACCTTTTCGGGGCTCAACCTTCATTTTAAAATCCTGGGCAGACAAAAGTGCTCAAAACGTTAATGGTATTTTATTAGCCCAACCCGAAAAAACCTCATTTTTTGAAACATTACAAAACGTATGTGGTCATCTGGACAGAGACCAACTGGACGCCTATTTTACAAGTCTTCCTGATTCAGTTCTTCTTGCCCTGGCAACGACATCTACAGATCCTGTTGACTTAGTAAAGCTTGCCGAGCACTGCTGTGATATTGTCCATGGCACCCGTACCGGTTTGGCAGCTGGATTAAAATTCAAAGAAGATTCCCAAGGACGAATACGAGCGGTAATCCACAATTATCCTCTTTTCGAAGCGCTGGCCAACAATCCCCACCTTCCTGATGATTACAAACTTGCCATGGTCCTTCGGGCCGGTGTACAGGGTAGCAGTGAAATAGTTGGTGATTATCACAATGGTCAGGGAAAGACCCACGTCTTTGAATATTTGCGTCGCAACAGCTATATCCCATGGGGTCATTATGCCTCCAACATGGCGGAGGATGCCATCCGATACAGTACCAGGGATCTGTCCAGTGCAGATATGGACGGCCTGAGACATCTCTATTATCAGCGGACTTTTGTGAGATTGGCTGAAGACCTTGACCTTCCCCTGCCCCCGGAACGTCAGTCGCTTTCTTCAGAAGATCTTGAAAAACTGCGTCTGGAAATCATTGCAGCACTTGGCCAAGCAAATCCGAAAAATATTCCCTTTAATTCGACGCTTTGGGGGTGGAATTACGGCTTTGATTTTGCCCCAACCCACTATCGCCTGCATGCCTCCCATCAGCAGATTCACACCCAGTATGCCATGTTACCCGGCACCATGACCGCTCTGGACAGCCATGGGAACGAACTGGATGAAGCACTACCCACATATGGGTGTGGCGACCTGGTGGCAGAAACCGTTGACCAATACCGGACGGGACATAACCGATCCTTTTTTGATGATTATCTCGAGGCAATCCGCACTAACCAACGAACCGACGGCAACACCTCAGGAGAACAGAGCCTCATAGTATATGAAGATGAGCATGTTATGCTCTTTGTGCCAAAAGCCCAGACATCACAGTGGGAACTGCAACTCATTACAAATATGCCGGTGGGGAATATCGTGGAGGCGGATACGGCCACCCGTGCTTCCCTCGACCATGCCCTTTTGTTGGCCCAGAAAATTTTGGACGCCATGGGTGTACGCATGGTCACCAGTATTGAATTTTCAAAACGAATTAACTCCTTAGAAAACGATCAACGACTTCTTTACTCTTTGCTTCCCAAACTTCCAGAATCGCCCGGTGCATTCAGCGAGGCTCAGTTTCGCTGGATCAATGGACATTACCCTGAAGATTTTGCCCAAAAATGTCGCTCACATTTAGAAAAAATGTAAAAAAAATCCTCTCAAAACCAGAAATTAAACCACTTAACCTATCACAATAGTTCTTCCGAATTTTCCTCCACATATTCTATAAATAGTAGGCTTGCCTTGCTTTTGCCAAACCATTTCTAGATCCGTTTCAGTAAAGGCTAATATACTACATATTGTGCATTCTTTTCTTCCATATACCACATTTTGTGGTATACTCTTTTTCACCAACTGAACAAATCTTGGCCTAAAAACAGAAGTACCTACAGCAAGGAAAACCCTTCACCAACCATTTCAATTTCACGGAGCAACACATGACGCCAAATCGAAAACCACGGAAATTCAACACGCCCTCGGATCTTGTCTCTCCCGCCTTCAAAGAAAATGCCCTTACTGTGCTCGAACGTAGGTATTTAATGAAGGATAAGGAAGGGAATGTCATTGAAGAACCCAAGGATATGCTCTGGCGTGTTGCTGTTTCCATTGCCGAGGCTGATCGTATCCATGATCCCATGGCACGGGTGGAAGATTTGGCCCGTGATTTTTATACATTCATGGCCGAAATGGACTTTATGCCCAATTCGCCTACATTAATGAATGCCGGTCGCGAACTCGGTCAGCTTTCTGCCTGTTTTGTATTACCCATTGAAGATTCCATGGAATCTATCTTTGAAGGAGTCAAACAAACCGCTCTTATTCATAAAAGTGGTGGTGGAACCGGATTTTCATTTTCTAAAATCCGTCCCAAAAACGATATGGTTCATTCCACCCAGGGAATATCCAGTGGACCAATCTCCTTCATGGGTGTTTTCGATTGCGCCACTGAGACCATTAAACAGGGCGGTACTCGCCGAGGCGCCAATATGGCCATGTTGCGGGTGGATCATCCCGACATCATGGACTTTATTAAAGTAAAATCAGACCTCACTGTATTACAAAACTTCAACCTCTCGGTTTCCATAACTGATAATTTTATGGAAGCACTTGCCAATGATGGTGATTACGACCTGATTAATCCACGGGATGGTAAAGTCATCAAAAAACAAAATGCTGCCAAGGTATATCGGCAGATCATTAAACAGGCATGGAATTCTGGAGAGCCTGGTGTCATTTTTATTGATCGGATGAATGCCGACAATCCAACACCCGAAGTGGGCTTAATAGAATCCACCAATCCCTGTGGCGAACAACCACTCTTACCCCATGAATCATGTAACCTGGGCTCCATAAACCTAGCTAATATGGTGACAGACGATAAGATTGATTACGACAAGCTGGGTACCACAGTAGCCAGGGCGGTTCATTTTCTGGATAACGTTGTCGATGTAAACCGCTATCCTCTGCCTCAAATTGAAGAAATGACCAAGCAGAATCGTAAAATTGGCCTTGGTGTCATGGGTTTTGCCGACCTGCTGCTTAAGCTTGGCCTCCCCTACTCAACACCCGAAGCCTGTGAAACCGCTGAAAAACTGATGCAATTCATCGATCAAAAAGCCCTGGAAGCCTCCAGTGAATTGGCAGAAGAACGTGGCTCATTTCCTAATTTTGAACGGTCGATCTACGGCCAGAAAAATCCCGAAGTTCCAGTGCGTAATGCTACCCGCACAACCATCGCTCCCACCGGTACTATCTCCATTCTGGCGGGCTGTTCTAGTGGGGTTGAGCCTCTTTTTGCCGTCTCCTTTGTACGCCGGGTCATGGATAATGATGAACTCTTTGAAGTGAATCCCATCTTCGAAGACATTGCTTTAAAAGAAGGTTTCTTTTCCAAGGGACTCTTAAAGGAAATTTCCCAAAATGGTTCAGTGCAGGGAATTGAAGAAATTCCCCGAAAATATCGACAGATATTTGAGACAGCCCATGACATCACCCCTGAGGATCACATAAAAATCCAGGCGGCTTTTCAACAGCATACCAATAATGCCGTGAGCAAGACCATTAACTTTCCCCATGACGCGACAATTGACGATGTTAAAAATGCCTATATGCTTGCCTACAAACAGGGATGCAAAGGGGTAACTATATACCGCGACGGCAGTAGAGATAGTCAGGTATTAAGCACTGGCAAAACTGAAGAGCCAAATGCCAGCGCTGCCGTGGCAGTTGAACCCAAAAAAATGGTCAAACGTAATCGCCCCAGCATGCTCACCGGACGGACCTTCCAAATGGCCACGGGTTGCGGCCCCATGTACGTCACCATTAACGAAGATGAAAACAACAAACTTTTCGAGCTGTTCAATACTGTTGGTAAATCAGGTGGTTGTGCGGCCAGCCAGTGTGAAGCCATTGGCCGCCTGGTTTCTGCAGCATGGCGCAGCGGCCTGCCACCGGAGCCCATTGTTCGGCAGCTCATCGGCATCAGCTGTCATAAACCGGCTGGATTTGGCGAAAACAAAGTGACCTCCTGTGCCGATGCCATTGCCCAGGCCATCCGCCTCCATCTAGAACGGAAGAATGGTTGCAAAGACGGTACTCTTTCAACAAGTTCACAAGCTTTTGGTGCTTGCCCGGAATGCGGTGGCGTTGTAGAGCACGAAGGCGGTTGCCATGTATGCCACGCCTGCGGCTATTCCGAATGTGCCTAAAGGCAATGTAGAATGCAGAGTGTAGAGTGAAAAGTTATAAACATTAAATGACGAGCTAAGGGGAAAAAAGCGTCCGCTCTGTATAATGCAGAGCGGACGCTTTTTCTTGTATCATAAGTTATGGTGAACACAATGAATAGTAAAATCAAAGACCCGGTCAGCGGTATTACCCATTCCGTGGGTATTGCTCTATCCATAGCAGCCCTTGCCATCATGGTGACCATAGCCGCCATGGACAGGACGGTTTGGCATGTGGTGGCGTTTGCCATTTTTGGGGCCAGCCTCATTCTGCTATACACCGCAAGTTCGCTGTATCACCTCATTCCTCTGAAAGAGAAAGGTACTAAAATACTTCGTCACATAGACCACACCATGATCTATATTCTCATTGCCGGAACTTACACACCCTTCTGCCTCGTTTCATTACGTGGACCATGGGGCTGGAGTATGTTTGGAGTGATCTGGGGCTTGGCAGTGGCTGGAATCATTACCAAATTCGCCTGGAGAAACGCCCCGAAAATTTTCAGGGTTATTTTTTATCTTCTCATGGGTTGGCTTGCTCTGGTGATGATTTATCCTTTGGCGCAGAACCTTGATACAGGAGGGCTTATCTGGCTCCTGATAGGTGGGGCCTTTTACAGCGTTGGTGCCTTGATTTATGGAACCAAATGGCCAAATCCCTTTCCCAAGGTCTTCGGTTTCCATGAAATCTGGCATCTGTTTGTCATGGGTGGCAGTTTCAGTCATGTGTGGGCTGTGGCCAGATATGTTTGATAATGCCCATTATCTCTATTCTGTGTTTTCTGATGATTATTCAATTTTGATTAGTTGAGCAATTTTTTCTGCTACGCTATGATGTTCTATACAGTCATTTTTTTAAAGATGTCGACAAGATAATTCGTCTCAGAGAGCTTTGAAGGACAGATAACTACTCCTACATGGTTTGACGAAATCGTATTTATGCCCATTATTATGGGTGTAAAGTCTGATTTCGTCACGTATTACGCCCGTAACTATATGTTATTATTAGGCGCCGTTGATGGCTGAGTGACTTTTGACGAAAAACATCAAGATTTGCATGGGTGACTTGTATGGTTGCCAGGCGTTTGAACACAGCAGAAAAATCTGTCGTGCCTTTCCGAGCCATTGCATGGCGCCTGATCCTTTTCACCTTGGTCTGGCTGGTTCTCTGTGGTGGTGGACTAGTTCACTGGTTATTCGGTCTACCAACCATCATCCTGGCCACCTGGCTCAGCCTGCAATTGGCCGAAACCCGAAGTTCTTCCATACGTCTCTCCATTCTCCTACGATTTATTCCCTTTTTCATAGTTAAGTCCATTGCCAGCGGTTTTGACGTCATGGTACGCGTCCTCCACCCTAACCTGCCTATCAATCCCGGCATTATCGATTATCCACTGGCCTTGGATCACCAAAGAGCCAGAATCTTCCTGGCCAATTCAATAACACTCCTACCCGGCACTATCACAGCCGACCTTAATGACCAACGTCTCCTTGTCCATACACTTGATACGAGCAATGCTGTACAGGATAGCATTTGTCATTTGGAAGCCAGAGTGGCAGAGCTTTACAAATTAGAACTAAAACCTCTCCGGGAGAATCTGCCATGACCACTCTTTATGTCGGCTTGGCCCTGTTACTTTTGTGTACCATTATCATTGGTCTTCTCCGCATACTCTGGGGACCTACCGCCGCAGATCGAATGATGGCCTCCCAACTTTTCGGCACTTGTGGGGTTGCCATCCTGCTGCTACTTGCCAAGGGTCTGGACCAGCCCGTGGTTGAGGATATCGCCCTTGTTTTTGCCCTGCTTGGCGCCCTTTCCACAGTAGCCTTTGTCCGAAGAGCCTGGGGACCTGCCACAGATCAAGGGGAGGATTATCATGGCCATTGAGCAACTTCTCGGTACTTTTTTTATCCTTGTAGGCATTCCCTTTTTTCTCTCCGGCACCATTGGCTTGTTAAGGTTGCCCGATATTTACACACGTCTTCATGCACTGACCAAGGCCGATAATGTCGGCTTGGGTTTCATTATCCTGGGCCTGGCCATCCAGGCCCAAAACTCGCTACAGGTTTCCAAACTTTTGGTTATCTGGTTTCTTGTTCTAGTGGCCAGTGCCACCTCCTGTCATCTCGTAGCCGGCACTGCCTTGGCCAATAAAATCAAACCTTGGCGGAAAAAATGACCATACTCCTTGGCCTCTTTGATATCACTCTTTGTCTCACCCTTGTCTTGTTAGCATGGTACATCCTCACCAGTCCCGATTTCTTCAAGGCTGTCGTACTTTTTATCTCCTTTGGTTTACTCATGGCCCTTGGCTGGATTCGCCTCCAGGCCCCGGATGTGGCACTTGCCGAAGCTGCAATTGGCTCCGGCCTTACCGGCGCTCTTTTTCTCTCTGCGTTACAAAAAATAACCTGTGCAAAGAAACAGGAGAGGAGAGTCGATCGTGATGAAGAACGAGAATAAAAGGAAAAAAAACAGGGCACCACTGTTGCTGCCACAGCTCCTCCTTTGGACCTTGCTGACAGTACTTGCCATTGTCCTGGTCTGGGCCTTTTTAGGAACAAAATCATCACACCCAAGATTGGGTCACCTGGTTGCCGGCGAATTAGCTCATGCAGGAGTAAAGAGCGAGGTCACTGCCGTTTTACTCAACTTTCGATCTTATGACACCCTGCTGGAATGCTTTGTCCTCTTTCTTGGTGTAGTGGGTATCTGGTCCTTAACGCCGCCGCGTTTAAGTTGGCCACGCCCCAAAACCAATCCCGTTCTCAACTCATTGGTCCAACTCTTGATACCTCTGATGGTCATTGTGGCCGGTTATTTACTTTGGTCCGGTAGTCACCAGGCCGGAGGAGCCTTCCAAGCCGGAGCTATTTTAGGTGGGATGGGTGTCCTGATTTGGTTGGCGGCCCGTTCCCGTCTGAGTCCTTTTCCCCACTCTTTACTCTCTTGGGGGCTCATTCTTGGGCCTGCCCTTTTTATTCTGGTGGCGTGCAGCTGCCTGCTCTTTAATCAGGTTTTTTTCCACTATCCAGACGGTACATCTTTAATACTCATAACTATTCTGGAAATGGGAGCCGCTCTGTCAATCGGTCTTTCTTTAGCCGTGCTCTTTGTCGGCCGTCGGCCATGGATATTTGGTGCAGATTACGAAAAGGGAAGGAAAAAGTGAAAGCCTTATCTCCCTCCCTTATATATGGACTTACAGGTCTTTTCCTTTTTGTCATTGGCTGCGGAGGCTTGCTAACCTGTGCTCAGTTACTACGCAAAATTTTGGCAGCCAATATCATGGCCAGCGGTGTCTTCCTTTTTTTGGTCACCATTGCCTATGGCGACGGCACTTTCCTTGACCCGGTTCCCCACGCCATGGTGCTCACCGGTATCGTGGTATCGGTGAGCAGTACCGGACTAGCTCTGGCCCTGGCTTGCCGAGCTCAAGAAACGGCCAATATCGACGATATTCAACACCGGAGTTCTGAGGAGGATGGACCGTGACCATCCTTGGCTCCAATTCAATGCTGGTCTGGCCCATCATCTTACCACTGACCGCCGCCCTTTTAGCCTTTATACACCGGAAGCGCTCATCAATGTTCGGCATTGGAGGAGGATTGGCCACGGTGTTGGCCACAATGGGACTTGCATGGCAGGCCATGGAGCAAGGCAAGGGCATTTACCAACTCGGTGGCTGGCAACCACCTCTGGGCATCTCCCTGCGTTTGGATGGCCTCGCCATACTCATGTTACTGATGACCGCGATTACCGGCATGGCGGTATCTTTCTATGCCAGGGGATATTTTCAAAGCCGCATTGCCCGGGTTCCTGTCCGCCATGGTTTACAAAAACGTTATTTCTGGCCTCTTTGGCTCCTTCTCTGGGGAGCTTTGAACAACCTCTTCGTAACCAACGATCTTTTTAATATGTATATAGCCCTTGAAATGGTTGCCCTGTCAAGCGCCGGTCTCACTGCTCTATCAGGTAAACCGGCTTCCCAGGTTGCCGCCATGCGTTATTTACTGGTGAGTATCCTTGGTTCTTTGAGCTTTCTCTTGGGAGTCGGATTCATCTATCGTAACGCAGCCAGTCTTGACCTGACCACCTTGCCGACCCTATTAACTTCGGGACCGGACGTGCAATTGGCCGTGGCCTTTATCACCGTTGGTCTATTACTGAAAACGGCCCTCTTTCCCTTTCACTTCTGGTTACCACCGGCCCATGCCAATGCCCTAGCCCCGGTAAGCGCAATCCTTTCCGGGCTGGTGATTAAGGCCTCCTGGTACGTGCTTTTGCGCCTTTGTTGGGCATTTTCCCCCATGGCCTCCAAGTCAATCATGATACTGTTAGCAACCTTGGGCAGTCTCGCCATCCTCTGGGGAGCCATTCAGACCTTGCGCCAGCAACGCCTTAAGATGCTCATCGCATATTCTACAGTGGCTCAGATAGGTTTTTTATTCGTGTTTTTCCCTCTTCTTCCAGGTTCACCTATTCAAGGTATCAAGGCTGCCATCTATTTTGCTCTCTCCCATAGCTGCGCTAAAGCAGCAATGTTCATGGCAAGTGGAACCATTTTTTTACAGCTGGGTCATGACCGTATAAGAGATATGGCCGGGATTCAGCAGTTACTGCCCATGTCCTGCTTTGCCTTTTCTCTTGCCGGTCTCAGTCTGATGGGCCTTCCTCCCAGTGGCGGTTTTATTGCCAAATATCTCTATATTAGCCAGGCAATTAACCAGGGAAACTGGTGGCTTGCGGCAGTTATTATTTTAGGCAGCTTACTCACAGTTGCCTATGTTTACCGGGTTGTAGCCCAACTTCTCAGCCCTAAAATAGTGAAGGGGAGACAGCAACGCGAAAAAATTTCCTCCTCCATGGAATGGAGTGCATTAGCTCTTGCCCTGATGGCCCTGCTATTGGGCCTTATCGCCCCACATACTTTAGGTCTGTTGGAGGTGATATGATGTTCTGGGAAAAATGGCTGCTACTCATGATTCTGTTGAGCTCGCTGATACCGGGACTCATCATCTTCTGCCTGAAGGAAACCAGCCATACACTGCGCACCAGCCTTAATATCTTCAGTGCGACTCTTAAACTAATCCTAGTGCTGACAATGATTCACGGCATTTATCTAGGCCAAGATTATATATTAAAAATCAACCTGTTACCGGATGTGGATCTCATTCTGCGAGCAGACCCTCTTTCAGCCCTCTTTGTCACCCTTTCCAGTATCCTCTGGCTGCTCACTACCATATATTCTATTGCCTACCTGGAGGGTTCTCCCAACCGCAGTCAATTCTTCGGCTATTTTAGTCTCTGCGTTACTGTGACCATTGGTATCGCCCTTGCCGGTAACCTGATCACCTTTCTCTTCTTTTTTGAGATGCTGACTCTGACGACTTACCCTCTTGTTATTCATCGCGGCACAAGTGAGGTAGTAGCTGCCGGTCGTGGTTATCTGGTTTTTACCATTGGCCGGGGGGTTGTACTTTTGTTTTG
>CAYUCH010000019.1:0-42102 GCA_964443295.1 uncultured Desulfobulbia bacterium
CAAAAAACAAAGGAACTTTTAACTGAAGCAGAAAAGGCTTCAATCAGGGCCAAAAAGCTTACCCAGCAACTGCTTACTTTTGCCAAGGGTGGTGAGCCCATTAAAGAACTCGCTTCACTGGATAATGTAATTAAAGATTCAGCAAATTTTGTACTCCATGGCGATAAGGTTGCCTGTCAATTCCATATTCCGGATGATCTCTGGTTGGTGGATATTGATAAGGGACAGATTAGTCAAGTTGTGCAGAATATTGTTCAAAATGCCGCACAAGCCATGCCCGTGGGAGGTGTCATTTCAATCTCATGCGAGAATATTTTGCCGGACAATGTCCCCAACCTTCAAGAATTGCAGCATGACAAATATGTAAAAATACGAATACAGGATGAAGGTACCGGAATATCCGAAAAAGTGATTGAAAGAATTTTTGACCCCTACTTTTCCACGAAGGAAGATGGCAGCGGTCTTGGTCTCGCAATAACACATTCCATCGTCAAAAAACATGGCGGTCATATTTTCGTGGATTCCTCTTCTTCCGGAACTTCTTTTACGTTTTATCTGCCTGCCTCAGAAGAGACAGAAACCGAGCCAGAACAAACCCAAGAACAAACAAAGACGTCTAAAAACATAAAAATTCTGGTGATGGATGATGAGGACATTGTTCGAAGAGTCGCCAAGGCAATGCTTCTGGAATTGGGGCATGAAGTGGAAGTGTCGGAGGAGGGGAGTGAGGCAATTAAACTGTATGTAGAGGCCCTAAAAAGTGATTATAAATTTGACCTGGTGATCATGGACTTGACCATTCCAGGGGGTATGGGTGGTAAAGAAGCAATGCATGCGCTCCTTCAAATTGATCCAAGTGCCATGGTTGTTGTTTCCAGTGGATATTGTAATGATCCCATCATGGCGAATTTTAAGCAATATGGTTTCTGTGCGGCAATTGAAAAACCCTATCAAATGCAGGAAATGTCACGTCTGATTAATGAATTATTTGTCTAATATTTCATCCTCAACTCTCGATTAAATCAAGGCCTTTGTTTTTCATGCATTTTCTGCTGTTTTTCTCTGGTCAATAAAATAAGCACCTCAAGATTTGGTGAGCCTGGAAACATATCAAGGGGGACAATGCGATTAACATGATAACCACATTGTTTCCATTGTTCTATGGAGGATGGAATCTGGTCAACTCCGCAGTGAATATGGAGCACTTTGTGGGGATCTCTGCGGCCTAAAGCTGCAATGACGCCATCCTGGGGCCCTTGTCGTGGTGGGTCGAGAAGGATAGACTCAATGGTTTTCCCGGCTGGGAAAGGGATTTCATCGATTGATTTGTCTGTAATTCGCTTGGCAAGAAACCGTGCATTTTTGGATGCTTTATTCAATTTTTTATTGGTTATTGCAGCACGGATGGATGGCCCTTCGGCGTCAATTCCCATGATTTTTTTATAATGTGGTGCAAGGTAATGGCTGAATAATCCATAACCGCTATAGAGGTCTAATAAGGATTCTCCGGTATGTGGTGCAAGTAACTCTTTTGCCATTTCAAGCATTGTCGGCACTATGGATTCATTGACCTGGGAAAAGGAGGTGGGGTGGTATAGGAACTTGGATGAATGGTGGCAAACCATAAAGTCGGGTTTACCAAAGAGTTTTTTGAATTGCAGAATGTCGGCAGGTTGCTGTGCTTCCAGGTAATAATCCGAGTTGCCGGGAGAAGGATAAATATAGGCAGCAGATATTTTTTTATAAAATTTCTGCAGATGATCTGCAATTATTTTTAGTTTTCGGACTAATGGTCCGTTCATTGTGTCCACATTAAAGATCACCCCATGTTCTTGGTATGTGCCCCGGATTATGAGGTAATTGAGGTGGTCTGCAACCAGCTTAAAGGCAGGCTCACTTATTTTTTTTTGTAAAAAGGTGAAAATTCTGCCATGCTCCCGGGGTTCAAGTGGAGACTCCACAAAGGCCTTATTCTGGGCCTGAAGAGACCAATCATTGAAAACCAGGTAAAGAGTGCTCCCTCTCACTATAGTTTTACGTTTGGAGGTTGTCCGGTAACGACGTGGTTTGGGTGAGGCTATGATGGGTTCAGGAATGCCAGGCAGTTTGTAATGTTGCCAAAAATGAGCACATGCCTGGTTTTTAATATTGAGCTCTTCCTGGTATTCCAGGTGAGCCAGGGGAGAATTTTGCAGATTGACTTTAGCCTGGGGCTTTTTGGGCTCTGTAATGAGTGGCTTCAGTAAGCCGGCAAAGTTAACAGCTTTGGCTCTACCCGTGGCTGATTTTGTTTGCGCCTTTGTTGCCCCTGTACGTGCCTGGGATCCTTTCCTGACAGGTTTGTATTGAGAACGTAATCGCTTTATGGGTGGTTTTTTGCGTGGCAAAATTCATTTACCTTTTTATAGCCCGGTGAAACTGAAATAGGGCTGTGTCTAGGCTGCCTGCCTGTCTTGGTACTCGTCACCTTCTGACAGATCTGCTTCCTTCGCTTCAAGGTATTCATCATAGTCCATCATCACGTCAATAATACCATCTGGCGTAATTTCGACAATCCTGTTCGCCACAGTTGAAACAAATTGATGGTCATGGGAGGCAAAGAGCACTACTTCCGGGAAAGCCATCAGGGCATTATTTAAAGAGGTTATTGATTCAAGGTCAAGGTGGTTGGTTGGTTCATCGAGAACAAGGGCGTTGGCACCGGCGAGCATCATCTTGGAGAGCATGCAACGCACCCGTTCCCCCCCGGAGAGAACAGAGGTCTTTTTCATCGCCTCCTCGCCGGAGAACAGCATTTTCCCAAGAAATCCTCGGACAAAACTCTCGTCCTCTTTTGGAGGAGCAAACTGGTGTAACCAGCCTATGAGATTAATATCATCATTATTGAAAAAACTATTATTTTCCTTCGGGAAATAGGCGTTGTTGATGGTCACTCCCCAGCGGAAACTTCCTTTATCCGGCGCTAACTCTCCAGAAAGAATTTGGAACAGAGTAGTTTTTGCAAGACTATTGGTCCCGACAAAGGCAATTTTGTCGCCTTTGTTGACCGTAAGAGTGAGATCTTCAAACATGGAAACGCCATCAATTTCTTTGGAAAGGCCGTCGATTTCTAATATGACATCGCCACATGGACGCTCTGGTTGGAAAACGATGTAGGGATATTTTCGGGAAGAAATCGGCATGTCTTCCAGGGTGAGTTTTTCAAGTAATTTCTTTCGTGAGGTGGCCTGCCTGGCTTTTGAGGCGTTGGAGCTGAATCGTTGGATGAATTTTTTAAGCTCGTCCGCTTTGGCATTGGCCTTTTTGCTTTCAGCTTCTTTTTGGCGGAAGTGGAGTTGACTGGCTTCATGCCAGAAGTCATAGTTGCCGACATAAACTTGGATTTTCCCATAATCTATATCCGCCATATGGGTACACACCATGTTCAGGAAATGACGATCATGGGAGACGATGATCACAGTGTTATGGAATCGTGAGAGAAAACCTTCCAGCCAGCTAATGGTTTTCAGGTCAAGTTGGTTGGTGGGCTCATCCAAAAGCAGAATGTCTGGATTTCCGAATAAAGCCTGTGCCAGTAACACCCGCACTTTTTCACTGCCTTCAAGCTCTTTCATTTTTTTCTGCCGCATTTCTTCCGGGATGCCGAGACCGTTTAATAATACCGCAGCCTCTGCCTCTGCCTCATAGCCGTTCATTTCGCCAAACTTAGCTTCCAGTTCTCCAGAACGGATACCGTCTGCTTCGCTGAAGTCGGATTTAGCGTAAAGGGCCTCACGTTCGGCCATCACCTTGAAGAGCTTTTTGTGGCCCATAACCACTGTATTGAAAACACTCTGTTCATCAAAAGCAAATTGATCCTGATTAAGCATGGCGATTCGCTGTCCAGGACCCTTGGTAATTTCACCTTTATCTGGATCGAGCCGACCAGCGAGGATTTTGAGAAAGGTAGATTTACCGGCCCCGTTGGCTCCGATAAGGCCGTAGCAATTGCCCGGGGTGAACTTTATATTTACATCCTGGAAGATGACTCTCTTGCCATAGGATAGAGCAATATTGGATGCGGTTATCATAATCGTGTCCTTTATTTATGTAAAAAAGCCACTAGAAGATTTCCAGTGGCATGGGTGTTGGAGTATGGAAATGTGAGGGGGAGTGTTTAGCCTTCAGAGGGAGAAGGAATCTCCTTTTCAATAATAGGATCCTTCTGTTTCTCAAGCTTACGTTGTCTTTTCTCCTCTTTTTTCTTTTTCTTTGCCAGCTCTTTTTGGCGTTTTTCAAATGAATAGTTTGTTCTAGCCAAAGTTCAGTCCTTATTATCGGTGAAATGTGAAAATGAAAAGCGTTTATTGGTAGGAGGTTTTTGGGAGTCTAAAGCCCAAAATGAACCGTAATTTGTGTTGCTGCATGTTAGATCAAGAGGTATACGGCAAAAAAAAGACCCCGCATTTTGCGGGGTCTTTGTATAGATCGAATCGCGTTCTTACATCTGTGAAACGTTCTGTGCGGCCGGTCCTTTGGGGCCGTCAACAACTTCAAAGGTCACTCGAGCACCTTCATCCAAGGATTTGAAACCCTCAGCCTGAATTGCGGTGTGGTGAACAAATACATCTGATCCACCATCTTGCTCGATAAAACCAAAACCCTTAGCATCGTTAAACCACTTTACTGTACCTTCAGCCATCTTTTACTACTCCTTACTGATTCGCGATTTTTCTGAAACCGCTAAAATGATAAAAAACCGGTGTATGAAAGTATAAACCGGCGGGCAGCCATTCTGTTCAAACAAAAAAACCGCACTCCCTCTAATGAGGATTGTGCGGCAAGCTTTTCCGTAATTCATGAACTACAAAGAGTGACTACACAACATTGCATAAGATAATAGCCGAAAATCCAAGAAACACAAGGATTATTTGAAAGGTGGCTTTTTTATGGAATAAGAAAACATGAAATTAGGGGGGGTAAAACTTATTTCACCAGTCAAGGCAGGTAGTATTTTGATTAAGCAATTCACAGCCATTTTCCTCTACCACCACCATATTCTCCAAACGAACTCCACCCCAGTCCGGTAGGTATATTCCAGGCTCAACAGTTACTACCATGCCTGCTCGTAATTTGCGGCGATAGCGGCGATTCAAGGCCGGCGGTTCATGGACTGCAAGCCCGACACCATGACCAAGACCGTGGCCGAATTGTGGGCCGTATCCTGCCTCGGAGATAATTCTCCGGGCAGCTAAATCAGCTTCCCGGCCGGTAATACCAGCCTTGATGGCTTTGGTGGCAGCTAACTGTGCCTTGCGGACAATGCGAAAAATTGTAATGGTTTTCTTATCTGCTTTCCCCAGGACAACGGTGCGGGTCATGTCGGAACAATATCCATCCAATATGAGTCCCATATCAATGACCACCGGTTCGCCTTCTTGTATGATTTGGTCCGATGGAACAGCATGGGGCAGGGCGCCATTGGAACCGGCGGCCACGATGGTCTCAAAACTGGGGCCTTCTGCACCGAGCTCATGCATGGCAGTTTCCATGGCTAGGGCAACCTGCTTTTCAGTCTGCCCCGGCTTCATGGTGGCATAAACTTTTTGAAAGACCTGCTCGTTCAACAGGACCGATTTCCGGAGTTTTTCTATCTCGTCATTGTTTTTTATGATTCGTAAATCTTCGATCAAGCTAACTGTGGGGATCAGTTCCAAGTCAATTTTGTCGGCAATTTTTTGCAACCGTCCGGCGGTGGAGTGGAGGAGCCAATGGCTCTCAAAGGCCATACGCTTGATACCATGCTTGGGTAGAAAGGATTTTAGGAGAGGCAGCAGGCCCCGTGAATAGAGATGCACATCAAACTCTGATGCTTCTTTTTCAGCCTGGAGGCCATATCGGGCATCGGTAAAGAGCCATGGCTTTCCGATGGCAGGGACAAGAAGGACACCGGAACTTTCAGCAATGGATGTATCTACGGCAGTATATCCACTGAGATAACGGCGATTTTCAGGTTGGGTAATAAGGAGGGCATCGAGCTTGCGTCTTTTCAGCCGTGAGCGTACCTGGTCTAATAGCATCATTTCGATGAACCCTGTTTTTTTTAATGTAGAAAATGTACAAACACCTTTGCGCCAAAGCGATACAGACGGGCATGGAGGTCTTTTATGGCGGTGATACAGTCAACCTGACCAAGATCCACCCGGTAATGATGAGATGCCTCAAGTGCGGTGATTTGCCCAAAACATGGCTTGTCGTATCGAACTTCAGCCCCTTCAGCATACCATTGTTGAAAACGTTTCTCAATTGCCGGTATGTTTTCTGAACCGGCCTCTTCCAGGTCGAGTAGGATTTCTATTTCCATATTATTGGGCCAATAGTTGTTGGACCCATAAAAAAGAATAGGGTCTCAGAATTTTTAGGACTCTTTTCAGTACCCCTTTATGCCCCTTGTGGGTGTTTATACCCCTTGTGGGTGTTTATACCCCTTGTGGGTGTTTATTCCCCTTGTGGGTGCTTGAGGGGTATAAGTGCCTGGTTCTATTTGCAAACCGTATTAGTTAACTCGATATCTTTAATCTTCGTACCTTAAGGTCAGCCTTTCAAAAGTAAGGCACTAATTAGGTTTTTATGTTGTTCTAGGGCCTTGGTATACTGGTCGTTGAGTTCCATTTGCAACCGTTGCCACTCTTCATTAAATTTTGGGTGTTGGGACGGTTCCAGTTTCATAGGCGCACCGGTTTGTTTTTCCATGTTGGCCTCCATTTGTTCCATTTGACCGGCGAATTGTTGTTCTAATTGCCCACGTAATTGTTCCTTATGGCCCTGATATTGACCAAGGATTCCGTTCATTTCCTGGAGGACGTTGGCAAGTTCGGCATTTTTATTGCCAACTTGCAATATCCCCTGAAGTGCTTTTTGTGATAAACCCAATTGCTCGTCTTCCCTTGGAAGAACAATGTTCCGCAGCAAGGTGGTTGTCAATCCTTTGAGCTGGGCAGCTTTTTCTTCCTGGGGAATAGAATGTAATAGGCCAGTGAGATCAAATGAGTCGTCTTTCAAATAAGAGGCGCCCAGCCGCATACCTTCTTTAATTAATGCATCGGAGTCCTTATGGTCATTGGATGATGAAGCTATTCGGGCGGCCCTTTCCAGGACCATCTCCATAGTGCTTTTTATTTCTGCCATGTATTGTGTCTCTCCTCTTGTCGTTCAGTAGTTTACACTTTTACATTATCGTGGAAAGGCTTCTGGTATCCCACCATCTATGGGCAGGGTAGCACCGGTGGTGGGGGTTTGATTTGCAGCGAAAAAGACAACCCCATTTCCAACGTGTTCCGCCAGCACCTCAGCTTTCAGCAGGTTCCGCTCACGGTAGTAATTTTTCAATCCTTCCGGATCCAGGTTACGGGCCCGCATGCGGTCAGGACCTACAACATCCCAGAGTCCTGAAGGAACATCATGGTCGCCGAAAATGGCATCGGCATTTATCATGTTTACCCGCACGTCCATTTCCGCCAACTCCAGGGCAGCAATTTTTCCGAGCTGGTGTGCCGCGGCCTTTGAGGCGCTGTATGCTCCAAAGGCTGCTCCTGGTGAAAAAACGTTTTTGGAACTGTTGATAATGATGTTGCCGCCCATCTTTTGTCGTCGAAAAATTGGAATGGCGGCCTTCACTACTGAAAAGACTCCCATGCAATTCACAGCCATGACTTTGTCAAAATCTTCGGCAGGAAGGGTTTCTATGCGGTCAACATGGGCAATTCCAGCATTGGGAACCAGGATATCCAAACCGCCACTATTCATGGCAATATTTTGCATGGCTTCGGTGACTGAACTTTCCTCGGTCACATCCATTATTACAGCACTGACCAGCAGCGGGGAGAATTCCTGTTGTAGTTTTTCCAGGACCTTTTCCATGCGATGTCCATCAATATCACTTAAGAACACCCGCGCCCCGGCATCAAGAAGTTTACGGGCAATACCCAGAGCCATGGCGCCACCACCGCCGGTGAGGAGAGCAATTTTACCGGTTAAGCTTTTGGCTTTTGCTTTACCCAGTTTAGCTTGCTCCAGGCTCCAATATTCCATATCAAAAATACTGGATTCATCCAATTCATTGTAAATACCCAGCCCATCCCCTTTGACTTTGGCTTTAAGGGTATGGACGCCGATGTCGGCAGCAATTCCAGCTCCTTTAGCATCGAGGCCCGCGCCAACAAGACCAAGCCCTCGTATGAGTAATAAGCGTGGCATGGAATCCAGTTTCGTTCGGGAAAGGTCTTTGGCTGTGGTTTGCTCTGTAAAATATTGATTATATTTATCCTGATATCCTTGCAGCCGGGATTCAATATATTCTTTTGCGTCTTCTTCAGTCTGGCACTGGCCAAAATCAAGAAAAAGCGGATAGTTCTTAGTTCGGATGACATGGTCAGGAGTCAGGACACCGGTTGTAAATAAAGGCTCTGCATCTTCCAGGTCAAGAGCTGCCTTGATTTCGGGATCTTGCCGAACATCGAATAATAATGTCTGGTGTTGGCCGTTAGTATCCTCATGGGTCATTCTACCTCGAAGGAGAGGCAAAACAACGGCTGGATCCGGTGTGATGATTTGTTGAGCGATGGGTTTGGGCTTCTGGTTTTTTATTTCCGCCTCAATGAATGTCTCGGCCTGGCTTACATAGTCAATCATCCGGTCGTAAGCAATTTGGGCAGTGTCGCCGAAGGTGAAAATACCATGGTGCATGAGGATGAGGCCAGTAATTTCAGGTCTGCTTTCATAGAGTTCGGCAACAGCTTTGGCCAGGGGAAATCCAGGCATAATAAAGGGAAGAATTGCAATGTCAGAGCCCAACGCATCGGTTAAAAGAGATTCCGCCTGTTGCTGGTTGGTCAGAGTAACAATGGCATCAGCATGGGTATGGTCAATAAAAGTATGTGGTAAAAAGGCATGCACGAGCGTTTCAATGGAAGGGGTGGGGCTTGCGGCATCCATTAAATGGGTGCGGAATTGATTGACCATTTCTTCGTCACTCAGGGATGAAAGAGGCCTGAGCTGACGTAAGTATGCTAAATCAAGGGCAGGGAAACCAGCTGGCTCGATGCTGCCTAGATCCCAGCCACTTCCTTTAATATAGATGACTTCCATTTCCTCACCCAGCAGGGTTGTTACCTTGCCCTTTGCTGAGGTGTTGCCACCGCCATGGAGGACGAGTTCCGGCTCACTACCGATGAGACGGGATGTGTAGACACGCAAGGCAAGCTCAGGCGGCACATGGGAGTAATGTTGGATCTGTGCTTGGGCATCTTGCTGGGAATAACGATTTTTCATATTAAGAGTCCTTAGTTCATTAAATATCTTCAAACCAGTAAGAACATATAGATAGCATATGCACTAAGAAGAAAAAATCCATGTCGACGGAGAATGGTCTGCCTGAATTTAACAATGGGCACAAGAACAAGAACGAAACCAACCATAATAGGGAGATCTCTATGGCTCACTGCGGATGTAAATGAGACTGGAGAAACAGTCGCTGCGGTACCCATAACCATCATGAGATTGAAGAGGTTGCTGCCCAGGATGTTACCTAAAAGGAGCGCCGCATGACCACGACGGGCTGCAGAAATGGATGAGGCAAGTTCAGGTAGTGATGTGCCAACGGCTGCTAAAGTGAGGCCGATGACAAGTTCGGAAATACCTACATGCAGGGCAACATCAACAGCCCCTTTAATAAAAAGGTCTGAGCCATAGGCCAATAGAACAAACCCTCCAATGATCATGCCTATAAGGGGTGCTAAAGAACTTTGTATTGCTGCCGGTTGGTTTTCATTGTTAATTTTTTTATTCCTGGAGGCTTCATGGTAAGAATAGTAGGTGAAAAAGAGGAGTCCGGTTACAAAGAGAATGCCCGCTATTCTTGGGAATTGACCCAAAAAGCCAAGTCCTAAAGTTACAAAACTAATACCTATTACCAACCATAATTCTCTTTTGATATCTCCATAGGTAACTGGTATGGGAACCATAAGGGCTGAGAGGCTTAACACCAGGCCGATATTGGCAATATTGCTCCCCACAACGTTACCCACCATGAGATCGGCATGGTTTTGCAAGGAGGCTGCCAGACTGACAAAGAGCTCCGGCATGGAGGTGCCAAAGGCAACAACAGTGAGGCCGATAAGCAGAGGACTCATACCGAACCGCTTTGCTAAACGAGTAGCGCCTGAAACAAGACATTCACCGCCGGCGACCAGGCAGATCATACCACCGGCTACTGCAAGCAATGCAAGCCAGAGTGAAGAAAAATGCGGTGAATATTCCATGATAGTTTTACGTTTGCCTAAGCCTGAGTACAGTCCAGATGGCGAGAGAATCTCAGGTGGCTAAGGCCCTGTTTTTCCTTGACATCAAGACTGGAAAGAGTACAGATGAAGGGGTGAATTATGATACATTCGTTCAAAGCCTCATGGCCATCAACGGCACCTAGTGAATTGAAATAAATACGGACGAAATACACAACGTAACCAGAACTCTCTAACTCTCGACTATTTATCCCTATACCAAGGGAAGAATTGAGAATTCGACAATTATACAGAGTTGAATGTAAAATGCACCTCCTGAATCGGGAATAATTTTTTTCATGACCGTCCCTCCCAAGCGTGAAGACGCAGTGCGTCTTGTAAAAGAAAATGCGGATATTGTTTCTGTTATTGGTGAGCATGTTCAGTTGCGCCGTAGTGGCATGAATTTTAAAGGTTTATGTCCTTTCCACGCAGAAAAAACCCCATCTTTTATGGTGCATCCAGAACGGCAGACATTTCATTGTTTTGGCTGTGGAGAAGGGGGGGATGTATTCTCCTTTGTCACTAAGTATCACAATCTTTCATTCCCTGAAGCACTCAAAGAACTTGCCCAGCGATTCAATGTTACTCTCCCAGAACGGGCGCTATCGGGCCACGACCAGGAAAGGACCAAAAAGCGCCAGGCGCTTTTAAATGTCAACGATCAGGCGGCTTCACTTTTTCATCGATTTTTGTTGGAAAATCCTGCTGCTCTGAAAGCAAGGCAATATCTAGAAAAAAGGGGGGTGCCAAAAGAGTTAGTGGGGTCCTACCGTCTTGGCTTTGCCCCAGACTCATGGGATTTTCTGGAAAAGCATCTCGCCTCCTCCGGTCCGGTTGCCACCGAAGCTGGAATTCAAGCTGGTCTCCTTGTTAAGAAGGAAAAAGGCGGGCAATATGATCGTTTTCGCAACAGAATTTTGTTTCCCATAGTTAATATCAGTGGACAGACCGTAGGATTTGGGGGCCGAATTATGGGGGATGGGCAGCCCAAATATCTCAATTCGCCTGAATCGCTCGTTTTTGAAAAGAGTAAAACCCTGTTCGGACTGTACCAAAATCGTGATGCTATACGCCAGGCTAGAAAATGTCTTGTGGTAGAGGGGAATTTCGACCTTATTTCCCTTGTGGCCAAAGGGTTTGAATATACCGCTGCTCCCCTGGGAACTGCACTGACTCCGGCTCATATTCGCATTCTGAAGGGGTACAGTGATGAGGTGATTCTCATTTTTGATGGGGATGATGCCGGAATCAAGGCTGCCACCCGCACTATACCACTGTTCCTCACCGAGCGTGTCTCAGCCCGGGTTGTGGTTTTACCTGATAAACATGACCCGGATACATATTTGCAGGAATTTGGTCCAGAAGCACTGGAAAAGAAAATTGCCAATGCCATGTCCATGCCGGAGTTTTATTTTGAAAGTTTAGTTCAACAATTTGGCATGAGTGTTGAGGGCAAAAGTCGAATCGCTGCCGAATTAGCACCGGTGATAAAAGCAATCGGTAATGATCAAATGCAGCAAACAGTGTTTGTCAGTCATTTTAGCCAGCGTCTGGGTATCTCGCCGGAACAAATGCATACAGGGTTTAAGACCGCAGGAGGTCAAATTCAGGCCTTTAAAAAAAATAATCGAGAAAAAAAAGTTTCACCTATGTCCGTAAAAGAACGCCAGTTATTGGAGTTTTTGGTAGGATATCCAGAATTCATAGGCCGTTTTCTTGAGGCCGGTATAGAAGAAATGCTGGCCAGCGCCTCTGCAGCGGTTATACTATCTCATCTGAAAGAGATGGCCGCCCAGGAGGGCGAGGTCGTACCTGAGCATCTTTTAGAAAAAATGTCTGGCCCGGAGCGAAGTTTTATTTCCCAAGTACTCCTTTCGGTGCCGCATTATTCTGGCGAGAGGAGAGAGGCAATTGCTGATGAGATGCTGATGTGGATGCAACGAGAAGGCGCCAAAACTCAGCGGGAGAATCTGATTCGTCAAATTACAGAAGCACAGCAGGCCAATGATGAGACTCTTTATATGGAATTAATGGAAAAAATGCGGGGAATTTCGGATCCCGTTTAAAGTCTAGAGGAGAATGGATTGGCAGGTAGAAAAAAGGGATGGAAACAAAATAAGGTCAATGGTTCAGCAGGTTCCCTGGCAGAAGACACTACACAAGCAAATGGGACCGAGGAAGGCGAGGCAGAGCAAGAAAAGCTTGAAGATCTTACCAGCATGTTTGGTGAATCCGAAGAGCCTGCCAAGGTGGATAGTTTTTCTGAACCAGTAAATGGCTCTGAGACGCCTGAGACTGAAGAGAAAAAAGCTGCTCCCAGTCTACAGAGAGGCCGTGATGCCGCCCTTGATCCCGTTAAGGCATACCTGCGGGAAATGGGCGCCGTTCCTCTTCTTTCGTCAAAAGAAGAAGTTGAGATTGCCAAGCAGATTGAGGAAGGTGAAAGGCAGATTCAAAATGCAGTTTTAGGTGTACCTCTTACTTTATCTACCCTACAAGAACTTGCCACTCGGTTGATGGAAGATCGTATTGAAATTTCCGGCGTAATAAAGGGTGTCGGGGTTCTTGAGGAAGATGAGCAACATGAAAGAAAGGAACGTTTCCTCTGGCAGGTTTCGGAGGCGGAACGTATAGAACGGGAAAGAGCGGCCTTTCGATTGGACCTCCATCGTGAAGACCTAGACCCTTCAGATGCAGTGCGGACCATGATTCGTATAGAAAGAAATGATCATGCCATTGTGCAGTTATTCCAAGAAGACCGATTGCAAACAAAATTTATACGGGAAATACTTGCCGGCCTGCGACTGGTGGCCAAGAAGCTTGAGAGCCTTGATCAACGAGCTGAAAAAAATAATCTCCTTAAAGGAGCAGATAAAGCGTCTCCTCGACCGTCAGAAGATGCACACGGGATTGACCTGGACGCCCTGAAAAAAGTATTTGCGAAAGTGGAGGCCGGAGAAGCGGTTTGCCACCTCGCACGGAACAAGCTGATCCGGGCCAATCTTCGTTTGGTGGTCAGCGTGGCCAAGAGATATGTTAATCGAGGGTTGCAGCTCTTGGATTTGATTCAGGAGGGAAATATTGGCCTCATGAAGGCTGTGGAAAAGTTTGAATACCGCCGGGGGAATAAGTTCAGCACATATGCCACATGGTGGATCAGGCAATCAATCAATAGAGCTATTGCTGATCAAGGTCGTACCATTCGCATCCCGGTTCACGTCATTGAAACTATCAATCGTCTACTGAAGGGAAGCAAAGAATTTGTTCAAGAGTTCGGTAGAGATCCGAGTCCCAAGGAAATTGCTGAGCGTCTTGACATGGATTTAGAAAAAGTACGGATGATCCTCCGGATTTCCAGAGAACCCATTTCAATTGACACCCCGGTGGGTAGTGACGAAGATAGCTTCCTTGGCGATTTCTTAGAAGATGCTGATAGTGTTGGTCCGGATGAGGCCACCATTCAAAAAAATATGTGCCAGAACCTAAGAAAAGTTCTTTCTACCTTGACACCGCGGGAAGCTAAGGTGTTGCAACTCCGTTTTGGAATTGATACCAAGGCTGATCTCACCTTGGAAGAGGTTGGCGAGAATTTTTCTGTTACTCGAGAGCGTATCCGACAAATAGAAGCTAAAGCCCTAAAAAAGCTCAAGCATCCCAATAGAATGAAGCAGCTTGAAAGTTTCCTGACCGACGAATAATGAGCTTTTTGTTGTAGCGGTCAGCAGTTTTTTTATCTTTGATATTCAGTAATTCATTTTCATGTCTGGTTTAAGGAATACACTGTTCATTAAGATAGTGGCAGAGAAAAATGTGTTGACACCTTGACCAAGTCGCATATAGAGTGTCCGTCGCGTAAATAGTGACTCTTCAGAAAAAGTTTTTTCAAAAGTCTCGTGAACTCGCTGTTCGATTTTTCCCAGCATTGCTGCAAATTTACGGGTGTTTTGGATAGTCTTTTTCTGGGCAGAAACAAGATGGCCACAAGTCTGATTCATTCCCGCTGGAATTGTTTTTTTTGGGAAGTGTTAACAAAATTGAGAAAATAAGCCGGGCACACAAACGGCAGATTTATGGGGGGAGTTTTGAACACCGGAGATCTTCGTGATTGGCTGGCACTCTCCCTTACTCCTGGTCTGGGACCTGCCGGTTGTCGAACACTTGCAGATCATTTTGGCTCCCCCGGTAAAGCATTGTCAGCAGGGAAAGACGCCCTAGCAAAAGTTGCGGGGCTAAAACAAGATACACGAGAAGCACTGCTGGCTGGCCCGAGATACAAGGAAGCCGACCGAGAGATAACTCGGGCGGTGGATTCCGATGTTCGTATGTTTTCCTGGGGTGATTCAGACTACCCAAACCTATTACGCAATATCCATAATCCCCCTATCATTCTATATGTGAAAGGTCGGGTTGATTTGCTTCATATTGCAAGCGTTGGAATTGTTGGCGCTCGAGCAGCAAGTGATTATGGGAAAAAAATTGCCGAAGCATTGGCCGGCGACTTGGCACGTCAAGGCTTGGTCATATCAAGTGGACTCGCGTTGGGGATAGATACCGCTGCCCACATAGGTGCCTTAAAAGTGGGTGGCTATACTTTGGCTGTTTTAGGGTGTGGAGTTGATTATGTGTATCCACGCCATAATCATAGGCTTTACCAGAAATTAGGCGCTGAGGGTGCACTGGTAAGTGAGTACCCTCTTGGAACGAGGCCTGAGTCATTTCGTTTTCCTGCCCGTAATCGTATTATTAGTGGACTATCTGCTGGAGTTGTGGTAGTGGAGGCGGCTAAGCGTTCAGGATCTTTAATTACAGCGTACCAGGCCCTAGAGCAGGGACGGGAGGTATTTGCTGTTCCTGGCAGGGTGGATTCGGTAAAAAGCGAAGGAACCCATCGCTTGTTGAAGGAAGGGGCCAAACTGGTCCATTGCGCTGAAGATATTATAGAAGAATTACCATTTGATTGGAAAAAGGAAAAAGAAAGTGGGGAGAAGGATAAAGAGACTGATATTAGTCTGAGTCCCCAAGAAAGATCTCTTTATATTAATTTAGATGTCTATCCGAAAACAATTGAGGAAATAATCCTGCAAACTGGACTGTCTCCTCAAAAATCAGGCGAACTCTTATTGTTGCTTGAAATGAAGGGATTGATTAGAGCTCTACCTGGTAATTGTTACCAGAGAGTATCGTGATTATAGAAGCGTAAAAGTCGAAGAACGGCACATATGCATTTATTAAGTAGGAAGTGGTGAAAAATACATGTCTCAGGCATTAATCATAGTTGAGTCTCCTGCCAAAGCCAGGACATTGAAACGCTATCTTGGGAAGAATTTTAGGGTTGAAGCATCTGTGGGTCATATTAGAGACCTGCCGGTGAAAACTCTTGGCGTCGATGTTGAACATGGCTTTGAACCCCAATATGTTACCATTCGTGGTAAGGGGAAAATTATTAAAAAACTGAAACAAGAGGCCCGAAAGGTAGATGAAATTTACCTTGCTCCTGACCCTGATCGCGAGGGAGAGGCCATAGCTTTTCACATTGCCGAGGTTATCAAGTCGGTGAAAAAGCCCGTTCGCCGGGTACTTTTTCATGAGCTCACCAAGCGGGCTATTCTTGAAGCAATCGAAAAACACTCCGAATTAAACCATCATCTATTTGATGCTCAGCAAGCACGTCGTATTTTAGATCGTTTGGTGGGCTATCAACTTTCCCCTCTGCTTTGGGATAAGGTGCGGCGTGGATTGTCTGCCGGACGTGTCCAATCAGTAGCGGTGCGTATGGTCTGTGAACGAGAACAGGCTATTGAAGATTTTGTGAGCGAAGAATATTGGACCATTGATACAACCCTTAACGGGCCGAATCCTCCTGTTTTTAATGCTCATCTTGAAAAGGTTGATGGTAAAAAAGCGAAGATTTCCAGTGAATCGGAAGCAAGCGCTATTGTAGCAGACCTGAAAAATGCTGATATTCAAGTTGCCAAGGTCAGTAAGAAGGAGAAAAAGCGTTATCCGGCCCCACCATTTATTACCAGTAGTATGCAGATGGACGCTAATCGTAAACTCCGGTTTTCTGCTAAAAAAACCATGACGTTGGCCCAGCGGCTCTATGAAGGTATTGAATTGGGCGAGGAAGGACCCACCGGACTCATTACATATATGCGTACTGACTCCACCAGACTAGCCGGTGAGGCTGTTGCCGGCGCACGAGACTATATAGACACAACGTATGGCAAAGATTATCTGCCGGCAAAACCCAATACCTTCAAAACAAAAAAGTCAGCCCAAGATGCCCATGAGGCTATACGTCCAACAGATGTAAATCGAACTCCAGAGAGCTTGAAGTCGTATCTGGAGAAGGACATGTTGGCACTCTATACCCTCATTTGGAAACGATTTGTTGCCTGCCAGATGGCACCGGCCAGGTTTGACCAGACATCGGTGAATATTGCAGCTGGCCAATATGGTCTCAAAGTGGTGGGAACGGTACCTAAATTTCCTGGTTTTATGACACTTTATTCTGAGTCACCGGGGGAGAATGCCGGCAAAAAGGATTTAAAACCTGGCGATGGCAAAGAAGTATCGTTGCCATCCTTGCAAGCTGGCGATGTTCTCAAACTAGAAGATATTCTTCCTAAGCAGCATTTTACCCAGCCGCCACCCCGGTATTCTGAGGCGACCTTGGTTAAAGCATTGGAAGAGAATGGAGTTGGACGTCCCAGTACTTATGCTTCAATTATTTCCACTATCCAGGAAAAAGAATACGTAAGGGCCGATAAACGCCGCTTCTCTCCCACCGATCTAGGTAAATTGGTCAATGAATTGCTTGTTGAACATTTTCCAGCAATACTTGACATAGAATTCACAGCCTCCATGGAAGAAAACCTGGATAAGGTTGAAGAGGGTAAAATGGATTGGCTGGATATCTTGCAAGGTTTTTATGATCCATTCAAGAAGACCCTTGAAAAAGCCAAGCAAGAAATGAAATCGGTGAAAAAGAGTTCGGTGCCAACCGATTTTGTATGCCCAGAGTGCCAAGGCAAACTGGTCATTAAATGGGGCCGAATGGGAGAGTTTCTTGCCTGTGAAAATTTTCCCCAATGCCGCCATACCCAGGATTTTCAGCGCAAAGAAGATGGCAGTATTGAGCCGGTTGCCAAGGAAAAACCAGAAGATTCAGGCGAGTCATGTGAAAAATGTGGAAGCCCCATGGTTTTTAAAAAGGGGCGTTTTGGAACCTTTCTTGCTTGCTCTGGCTATCCAAAATGCAAGAATGTGAGAGCCCAGACCATAGGGGTTTCTTGTCCAGAAAGTGGGTGTGCTGGAGAACTGGTTCAGAAAATTTCAAAACGGGGCAAAGTATTTTATAGCTGTAACAAATATCCCAAATGCACCTTCGCATCCTGGGATAAACCGGTGAATGAGAAGTGTCCAGACTGCGATTCTGTTTATCTTTTGGAGAAATTGTCAGCGAAAAAGGGCAATAGGCTCGTCTGCCCAAATAAGTTGTGCGATTACTTCAAGCTGCTGCCCTCGGAAGATGATAAGTAGGGAATTTGGAGTATCAGTTCTTAAAGCTATCCCAACTCAGAATAGCTGATTTTACCATCAACCATGGTGATAACTGCCTTACCAGTAAATTTCCTGTCCAGGAAAGGTGAATTCTTACTCTTTGAAACGACTGAATCCAGGGTGTACTGAAATTCTTTTTCAGGGTCGACTACGGTGATGTCCGCCTTTGCACCAATTGAAAGAGATCCTCCTTCTACCCCAAGAATACGAGCTGGATTTACAGAGAAAAGCTCTATCATTTTACTTTCATTGATGGTTCTATCCCGAAGAAGTTCAAGGGCCAGGGGAATTGCAGTTTCAAGGCCAATGATACCGTTGGCAGCCTGATCAAATTCTATTTCTTTTTCAAGGGGACTATGGGGAGCATGGTCCGTGGCAATCGCATCAATTGTACCGTCAGCAAGCCCAGCTTTGATAGCTTTTACATCTTCTGATGTTCTAAGTGGTGGGTTCATTTTTGCATTGCAGTCATAGAGCCCAACGACATCTTCTGTTAAAGAAAAATAATGGGGAGCAGTTTCTGCTGTAACTTGACAACCGTTTGCCTTGGCCCAACGAATTAAGTGAACTGATTCCTTGGTGCTTACATGGGCAATATGAATTGCAAGGCCGGTATAACAGGCAAGGGAAATGTCGCGATACACCATAATGTCTTCCGCCGGCCGTGGTATGCCCGTGAGGCCTAAACGAGTTGATACTTCTCCCTCATTCATTACGCCATTTTTGCTCAAACCAATATCTTCTGCATGGGTGATAACCTGGAGCCCATACCTACTGGCATATTCCATGGCCCGGCGCATAAGCTGGCTTTTTTCTACTGGCAATCCATCATCTGATACAGCCACTGCACCAGCAGCACTTAGTTCTCCAAACTCAGCCAGGTTTTCACCTTGACTATCTTGGCTAATGGCTGCAACAGGATAGACACGGGTGGCGGCCTGATGTGCCTGCTCAAGTATAAGGGAAGTAACAGTGGCGGAATCATTTACGGGAGTAGTATTTGGCATACAGGCGACTGCCGTGAATCCTCCGGCGGCAGCAGCTTTTGTCCCGCTGGCAATTGTCTCTTTATATTCTTCCCCAGGTTCACGCAAATGTACATGCATGTCAATAAAACCTGGCATTAGCCATTTGCCATTGAGGTCTATACATTCTGGGGGAGCGAACAAAGTGGAAGGAAGGATTTCCTCTTCAATTGCTGTTATGACGCCGTTTTCTATGAGGACATCTTTTTTACCATCGATATTGTTGACAGGGTCAATGACACGAGCGTTTTGAAAAAGAACTGAGGAAGCATGATCGGTCATCTCAATTTCCTCCAATTGTCAAATAAAGTAGAGCCATGCGCACAGCAACACCATTGGTTACTTGATTGAGGATTACCGATTGACTGCAATCAGCGGTTTCCGGGTCAATTTCAACACCTCGGTTAATGGGCCCGGGATGCATAACGATGGCATCGGATTTTGCTCCTTTCATCACCTTTGAGGAAATGCCATAAAAACGTGCATATTCTCTTAGGCTTGGAATGCGAGGATCCTGTTGCCGTTCTTTCTGAATGCGGAGAGCCATGACAACGTCTGCGCCGTCAACAGCTTCCTCCAAAGATCTGCATACAGTGGCCCCAAGTTGTTCAATGCCTGGTGGAATGAGGGTGGGAGGGCCTGTAACGCGCACTTTCGCTCCCATTTTAGTAAACCCGATTATATTGGAATGGGCTACCCTGCTGTGGGCAATATCTCCTATGATCGCAACAGTTAGGCCGTCAATGTTGCCTTTATGCTCTTTTACCGTCATAAGGTCAAGAAGGCATTGGCTAGGGTGTTCATGGGTACCATCACCTGCATTTATTACTGAGGCGTCAATATATTTTGTGAGTAACCATGGTGAGCCGGAAGAGGAGTGGCGAATAACAATGGCATCTGGGGCCATGGCTGACAAATTTCTTGCCGTATCGACCAGGCTTTCTCCCTTTTTAGCACTACTTGTTGAGGCCGAAATATTAAATGTATCAGCGCTCATCCGTTTGGCAGCAATTTCAAAAGAAAGCCGGGTGCGAGTGCTTGGCTCATAAAAAAGATGAATAACAGTTTTACCCCTCAGGGTGGGTACTTTTTTGATTGAGCGGGTGGAAATTTCTTTTAATGAGTCAGCCACACCGAGGATAAGTTTGATGTCATCCCGTGAGAGGTCTTCGAGGCTTAAAATGTGTTTGTGCTGAAATCGGGAAGTAGCTTCCATGGTAACCTTATTATGTTTAGTTATCAGAATGGTAGCGTAGTAAACTTCCAAACAACAAAAAAGAATGATTAATGGATGAGGTCGGCAATCCTGCCCCAACGTACTTTTCTGAGCATCGTTGCCTCTCTGTCCCAAGACCAATAAAGAATAAACGCCTTGCCTTTAATGGCCTTTAAATCAACAAATCCCCAGTATCGGCTATCTTTACTGTTATCCCGGTTATCACCCAGAACAAAAACGGAATTTTCAGGCACTACTACCGGCCCGAAATTATCCCGAGGATTTTGTAACATATTGCCTGGTTGGCTTGGTATAACATGTTTATCCTCAAATTTTGCCTGCGTTACTTCAAAAGGTTTGTCATTGATGAAGAGTTTTTTGTTTATGATCTGGATCTTGTCACCTGCTAATCCAACTACCCTTTTAATAAAATCCTGGGAGGGATTTTCTGGATACTTAAAAACAATTATGTCTTTTCGTTCGGGAGTACCCAACGGCACCCATGTTTCACCAGTAAAAGGATTTTTCACTCCATAACTGAATTTATTAACGAGAAGGTGATCGCCGATGAGTAAGGTGTCCAGCATAGAACTGGAAGGAATTTTGAAAGCTTGAATAATAAAAGTCCGGATAAACAGAGCGAGAATGAGCGCAATGACCACGGCCTCTATAGTTTCTCTTAGTGCCGACTTGTTTTTACTTGTCTGTATCTCGTCAGCCAAGTGAACACCTCCAAAATTTGGCAGATACCCACAACATTAAATGAATTAAGTATAGGGATAGTGTGATTTGCATTTCCGAGCAGAAACGTTCTCATTTTTATATCATGCCTAGATATTTACCTGGCAATTGGTAATCGAAATTGTTGAAAAAAACAAGCAGTAATGATGGAATGTAAGGCCTCTTTTTTAGGTTGTTATTCGATATTTAAAAAATTCTTTATTGCATTCATTAAAACCCCATAATTTCTTTTGCTAAAGAAACGGTAATCCCCTTAAAATTTTGACATTTTTCTAGTTTTCAGGAGAAATTCCGCTTGACAAGCAAATGGAATTATGTCTTATATGCTTTAATAGTTTTATGCAGGCAGTGACTACGGTTTCTTGAAAACGCCCACAGTACTGAAGCAAGAAGGCAACAGTACTTCTAAAGGCAAAAGGGAGAAAAGCAAAGTGGTGTTTCGATGCCACGGCCGGAAATGCATATGAGCCTAACGTCCCTCCTCCCCAACGCATTCGCTGGAAAACAAAAGCTCGCTCTAGGTTTAGATATTGGCTCTCATGCCATAAAAGTTTGCGAGATGAGTTTGTCCGGTGGTAAGCTTGGTCTTAAGGCACTGGGAAGTGCCCATCTTCCGCAAGGTGTTGTCGAAGATGGAGTCCTCCAGGATCCAGAGACTGTTTCAAAAGTCGTTTCCAGTTTAATTAAACAGCTAAAGATAAAAGGGAAAAAAGTTGCCTTCTCAATTTCCGGCTATTCAGTAATTGTGAAGAAAATCAACCTCGCGGTGATGACCAAAGAGGAGCTTGAATCCCACATTCTTGCTGAAGCAGAGCAATATATTCCTTTCGATATCTCTGATGTCTATCTTGATTATCAAGATCTGCAAACAAATGTTGACGGTGATGACCGTACTAACGTTATGCTTGTAGCCGCTAAAAAAGAAGTGGTTGATGCTTATTTATCCATGCTTCAAAACGCTGGCTTAAAGTCAGTGGTCGTTGATGTGGACGCCTTTGCATTGGAAAATGCTTATGAGGCCAACTTCAGTTTAGAAAAAAATGTTGCCTTGGTGGATATAGGCGCCTCAAAAATGAATA
The DNA here is from genome assembly GCA_964443295.1 of uncultured Desulfobulbia bacterium. Taxonomy (GTDB): domain Bacteria; phylum Desulfobacterota; class Desulfobulbia; order Desulfobulbales; family CG2-30-60-27; genus CAYUCH01. Next base: position 21,944 of record CAYUCH010000019.1, read on the forward strand.
TTAATATCATATCAAAAGGGGCATCCATATTAGCCAGGGATGTGGTGATGGGGAGCCGATCCTTATCCGAGCAAATTCAAAATCGTTTTGATATAAGCTTTGAAGAGGCCGAAGGTCTTAAATTAGGTCTAGCACCCGCCGGATCAAAACAGGCTGGTTTAGAAGATATTGTCTCAAGCACTTGTTCCCAATGGGTATCAGAGGTGAAAAGAGCTTTGGACTTTTACTATTCAAACTACCCTGATGAGGCTATTGGAAGTATTGTCCTCAGTGGTGGCGGTGCTAGGATAGCTGGACTCGATAGACTCTTTAGTGAAGAGACGGGAGTTCCGGTAACTATTTTTAATCCTTTTGCAAAAGTGTCTTATGATAGAGATAGGATCGACCCGGAATATCTTCGGTGTGTCGCTCCTGAAATGGCCCTTGTCACCGGGCTTGCCACGAGATCCGCCAACTGGTAGGCGGCAATCTGTTTGGGAATAAATTCCATGGTAAGAATAAATCTTCTTCCGGTCAGACAAATAAAGAGAAGGCAACAGGCAGTAAATGAACTGCTTATTTTTTGTCTTGCTTTGGTTGGACTACTGGTTGTTGGCAGTATGGTGGCAGGGATCACTATTCATAAGAAGAAAACCCTACAAAATGATATAGCGGCCTTGCAAGTTGAAAAGAATTCCTACAATAAAGAATTAAAAGAGATTGAAGAGCTCAAGAGGAAGAAGAAAAGCCTTGATGCGAAAACAGACACAATAGAAAAATTGAAAAAAGGGTCGCAGGTGGGAGTTCGTATACTTGATGAAGTGGCATTGAGAACTCCTTCCAGTAGGATGTGGTTGAAATCATTGAAGCAAAGCGGCAATGGTTTACAACTCGCGGGTGTTGCATTAGACAATGCAACTATTGCCCAGTACATGTATAGTTTGGCGGGATCGAAGGTTTTCTCAAGTGCAGATCTTGGCAATTCCTCTCAAACCGAGGTGGCTGGACAAAAACTTAAGTCTTTTTCTTTGAATGTAAGTGTTCAGAAAGCAGAGGCCAAAGCTGATTCTAACAACACCCAAAAGGCGGGGAAGAAAAAGTAAATGTCACTAGATTCGGTCAAAACTTCATTTAATGCATTTGTTGACTCAAAGTTTGTCAATATTAAAATGCAAACAAAGATTTTGGCGGGGATTGCAATTCTGGCTCTGCCGGTGCTGTTGTTTATGTTTCTTTTTGTATCACCCAAAAAGAAAGAAATTCAGGGATTGAACCAGACAAAAAGCGGTTTGGAGCAGGAGATTGGCAAGGCTAAAGCGGTCGCTGCTAGGTTGGATGATCACAAAGCTGAAATGACGAGGACAGAAAAGAAATTTGAAAATGCTTCTCTGCTTCTACCTCAAAAAAAGGAAATTCCTTCTCTTTTAACAAATGTGTCGGGTCAGGCTACTGCATCGGGTCTAGATATTCTGTCCTTTAAACCCCAAAGTGAAAGGTTGAAAGATTTTTACGCTGAAATTCCAGTGAGTATTTCAGTGAAAGGGCCATATCATGATGTGGGTGTATTTCTTGATAAAGTCAGTAAACTAGAGCGGATAGTTACAGCCGAGAATATTGTTATGGGTTCACCATCCAATGAAGATGGTGAGATGCTTTTGAGTACTAAGTTGAGCATTGTTACTTATCGATTCATTGAGCCCGGAGAAAAGACTGATAAAAATGCGGCTGCTAAGGGTAACAAGAAGAAGGGTAGGCGGAGAAGATAAGCTCATGTCTGTGCAAAAACGCCGAAAGCTAAACATGATTTACCTTACATGCTCTATCGTAGCATTGTATTGTGCGATCTCCTTCTTAGACTGCTTCATCTTTCCAGGTGTCGGGAGTGCTTCAAATGGGGAGGATATTAATGCAGTCTCTTCTATAACGAAGGAAGGTGAAGAAGGGGAGGGAGATAAGAATAGTGAAGGTGACATTTTAGAAAAGTCCATGGCTATTAGTAGTGATTTTAACTATCAAAGGGAAGGCCGGCCGGATCCCTTCATGCCTTTTATCACAGAGCAACGCATTGAGGCCGAGCTTGCAGTTGAAACCAAAAAATTAACTGGCATGCAATTATTCGAACCTGGGCAATTGACATTGGTTGGAATAATTAAAACAAGTCGTGGGCCTCTGGCAATGGCTCAAGACTCAGTGGGTAAAGGCTATCCATTGCGGAAAGGAATGAAAATTGGACGCACTGGGGAAATAGTAGAAATTGTGCCGAACAAGGTTCTGATCAAGGAAGAGGCATATAAGAATGCCCGCACAAAAGAAATAATTTATAAGACCACGGAAATGGTCTTGAAGAAAGAGGGGGTAAACGAGTGATGATTCGGAAGACTCGCTCTCATTTGGCGCTATTATTTGCTGTGACTTTAGTGACCGTGTCCCTGGGTTCAGCACTTGTTCATGCGGCTTCTGATGAGGCAATTGATTCTGATGTGTATCGGATCAGTTCCGTCCATTGGGAAAAAGGCACGGATGAATATCTGTTAAGGGTCAAGGGCAATTCAGAACCTACTTTTACTCCATATGAACTTTTTGAACCTCTACGAATTGTACTGGATATTGCGGACGGTGAAGTCGCAGCAGCAGCAGGTTTTCCGCTGCAACCCGATGGCGGTCCGGTTGTTTCTGTAAATGCTGAAGTTCTTGATGATCAGGAACCCAGTATTACAAGGATGGAAATTTTACTTGCCGATGACAGCTCTTATTCTGTTGAAAAGCAAGAGAATGATATCCTTGTTCGTTTTGCGTCTTCTGCTGATGAAAAAAAATCTACATCAGGTGAGTCACAAGCGGCATCAGCATTATTGGCATCATTGGAAAATAGCAACCAGGAAAATGCTGATAATCCACCAGCCAAACTCGAGACTTCGAAAACCAATTTGCAAGACGATTTTTCCTTTTCTGGTTATGGAAAAGAGAAAATCTCAATAGATTTCTTCAAGATTGATCTTCATAATGTTTTTAGGCTCATTGGAGAAGTATCGGGGCAAAACATAGTCGTTGATGAGGCAGTTAAGGGATCGTTGACGCTCGCTCTGGAAGATGTGCCATGGGATTTTGTCTTAGATGTAGTAGTTAACCTGAAAGATCTTCAAAAGATGGAACGATTCAATACTATATTAATCCTTCCTAGAGATAAGGAAATAGATTGGCCAGAGCAAAGCACTGGTCGGTTGGCTTTTGAAGCGGAAGAATCATTAACCGTTGACGATAAAGAAGGGATTACCGTTCAGGAACGTCTCGCTGTTGCACCAGAAGAAGTTCAAGCGAAAAAGCTCGTGAGACTGGCCAACGAAAGCTTAATGAATGGCGATTATAATAGTGCATTTGCTCTATTGGAGAATGCTTTTGCCATTTGGCCTGAAGATGGTCGGTTAGCCAGTAAAATAGCATCTCTCTGCCTGGTACATTTAGGGCTCAATGCCAAAGGTATTCACTATGCCAAGCAGGCCCTTCGTCTTGACCCAGATGATAGTAATGCAGCCTTACAAGCTGCAATTGGCTATGCAAAAATGCAAAATTCAGAAGAGGCGATAAAATATTTTGCTGAGGCGACTAGAGGAGAAAGACCAGCAGCGAGTGCTTTGCTTAGTTATGCTGCCTTTAGTGAGCAAAATGGTGACAATGAGGGTGCTTTAGCACTCATCGATATCCATAGAGAAGTGCATGGAGATAACATTGATACCATGGTCAGTAAGGCTAGACTTTTTGAAAAGATGGGAGAAGTAGAGAAGGCAATTGCGCAATATCGCTCTATACAACTTTCTGGTTATCAATTGCCAGCTGACCTGAAACGTTATATTGAAGGGCGTATCTCTATCACTCAATGAGGCAAGCAACAAGTTTGTCTAATATTAGCGTGAAATTTGAGTTTCAATAACCGGCTGATCGTAAGGAGTTGGTCAATGGTGACTAAAAAAACAACTGGAAAAAAGATGGTTGTTATGAAAACACTTAAGAGCATTATAACTGGTTGCCTTGCAGTATCCATGCTTTCGTTACTATGGTCATGTGCACCGGTGGCGCCTCCTAGTGGGGCAGAAGCAGGATATGCAGCCGCTCCTGAGAGATTAAGGGCCGCGCCTGCCCCTGAGAAGTCCACTGCTTCTAATATAGGATCTGCAGGGGGCGCACTACCTGTACGTTTTCAGCAACCTTCATATTTGCTCGGTGATTCGTCGGCGAATAACGCGCTTACCCTCGAAGATGAGGATACATATATTCCAGTAGGTGCAGACATTTCATCAACCACTGGTTCAGTGCCACTCCGAGATGTGATAAAACGCCTCGCCGACATGAAAGGGATGAATGTTTCATGGGCGAGTGATGTTGACCAATGGGCTCAGGTAGATGTTGATATTAGGGCTGAAGATGACTTTTTTAAATCCATAGAAAATCTCCTACGCCAAACTGATTATTTCCACATGGTAGACGGCAATACTCTAATTGTTAAGTATAAGGACACCCAAACTTTCCATGTTGCGATGCCTTTCATGAGCACCTCCTATTCGACAAGTGTTGGAGGCGATGTTCTTGGTGGTAGCGATTCTTCTCATGATATGACAGGGAAGATCAGACTGCAAAGTGAAGATAATCCATTTAATATTTGGGAAACTATCGAGGGAAATCTCGATAAAATACTTGAAATTTGGGAAGCGGAAATAGAAGAAAAACAGTCTAAACCTGCTGAAAAATACGAGGAAGGTCAACAGACAACACCTGGAGACTCTTCTGATGCTATTGATGATGAAAAAGAAGTAGAGCGAAAATATAAAGGGAAACTGGGTAAGGGTTATTATACAATTGATAGGCCAGTTGGACTCATTACCATAACAGCTCCTCGACCTTTAATTAGAAAAGTTGAAGCATATTTGAATAATTTGACGGAACAATTATTCAAACAAATTTCAATTGAGGCAAAAATTGTTGAGGTAGTGTTACAGGATAATTCAAAAACAGGTATTGACTGGTCAAAACTTTTAGAAGAGTCTGCCTTTGACTTCAATATTACTTTTGGAAATATTGGCTTCAGTAATCCTTTAGGCCAAGATACATCTAGCAATGATAGAAGTATATCGATCTCTTCCAAAGCTTTTGCACTTGTTGTGGATGCATTGAAAACTCAGGGCGAGACCAAAGTTCTAGCGAATCCAAAAATTAGTGTAATGAACGGCCAGCCAGCCATGATCAATGTTGGAGAAGATACTGCATACGTTAATAAAGTTGAATCAAAAGCAGATGAAGGCGTTATTACCTTTACGGTTACCACTGACTCCGTATTTTCAGGGTTGGGCTTAGGGGTGGTGGCAACAGTTATGGGAGATGACGAGATCATCATCAACTTACAACCGGTCACATCGCAATTGGAGACGATAACGTTTGAAAGCTTTGGTGGAACTGTTGGAGCAAGGGTTGGGTTACCTCAGGTAAAACTGCGAGAAATGAATACAACAGTGAGGGTGCCAGACGGTGGTTTGTTAGTTGTTGGTGGTCTTATAGATACTGAAAAGGGGGCAACTGCAAAGAAAATTCCTCTTTTGGGTGACCTGCCAGTTGTTAAAAAATTATTTCGTTCAGATGCAAAAACAGATACTAAAAAAGAACTTATCATCCTTATGCGGCCTAAGATTACATCTTAGGTTGGATGGTACGTGTAACCAGGATAAGTTGAGTTTGTTGACTCATTAATTATGTAGGAAGGAGATCCAATTATGTCAGGCATCAGAATAATCCTTTTTGGGATGGTGGCCCTGCTGCTTGCCGGATGCGGCCAAATTGTCACGGAAACAGTAGGCGTCCCACAGTCCGTACCCAGTTCGGATTGTGCTGTGAACAGGAAAATTGTTATACTGCCTTTTGCTGATTATTCCCAGGCCGATGACATCGCTTCTGCTTCAATGCGCAACATGGCAGTTTCTGAGGCCATAACAGATGAATTGGTGAGTCGAGGATTCTCGGTTCCAGTGCAGGAAGATGTGCTGCGGTATCTTGTTGCGAATAATGTTGTTAAAACGCTTGATTCAGACGTTGCTCTCAGGACAAAAAATGTCCGAGGAGAATTACAGAGCAACTGGTCCAGTGTCATGAAGGAAGAGTTAGCGGGTATAATCGAAGCAGAAGAACATAGATCTGGGTCTGTATTAAATCCTGATAATCCATTAGATGCACCTGGAACTCATGGCTTAGATCAAAACATGATTGCTCAAATTGGGCAAGATTTTGCAGCCCGATTCGTTTTACGTGGAAGAATAATTAATTATGGCGTTCAACAGGAAAACACATGGGAACCTTTGAAAAAAGGAATCCTCCCTTTCATTTTTGATGGAAGCAACCAGCTCTTTTTTGGCTTTGCCAAGTCAGAAGGATATGACACCCTGCAATCCATGGCATTAGGGTATGGTGTTGGAGCTATAGCAGGAGATGGTGCAACTAATCCATATACTTTAGCAGATAAGATCGATCCATCCGGTGCTAATTCTGCCGTTTGGGGAGCTGCTGGAGCCGGTGTTGCTTATCTTGCAAAGCAGGGTGGAGATACCTCGCAGGCCCAAGTTCAACTTCGTATCTGGGTCCAAGATACTGAAACTGGTGATGTTGTATGGACAAACCGTGCTAACGTAAAAGTAACACCGCAAACTGTTTTTGCGGATAACAATACAGAGACAATGTTTCAAACAGCAGTAAATAGAGCAGTTGCCGCCTTGATAGGCGATTTTTGGTCCAAAAACGAACTGTATATGTAGAGAGACACGAGTTTTTCTGGTTTATGGCAGGGAAAGAGTAATTGGAGAGAGTGGAATGAAGCCATTACCGTTTGGGAATAAGATTACAATTACATGGTTTATCAGATTGATGCTTGCTCTGGTATTGGCAACAGCTTTGCCGCTTGTTGTTTCTTGCACCGGGGGTGGTGATCCTTCTTCTCTGAATACAACCGATCCTGATGACGATCCAGATTTCGAACCACCAGGTGTACCTTCAAACATAATTTTAGCCTCCACTAGTCCTTCGCCAGCCGTTATTGGTATTAGTGGTGCCGGTGACGTTGAGTCAATTATCATTACATTTCAAATCGTTGATGTGAGTAATGAAGCGGTTACAGGAGACCATACAGTCAACTTTGAAATATTGCATGGTGGATTGAATGGCGGTGAAAAACTCAATAATACTTCTGCTGTTTCTGCGATACGTATTGAGGATACAAGTGGAGAGGGCACAGAGGATACAAGTGGAGAGGGCACAGAGGATACAAGTGGAGAGGGCACAATTTCTGTAGCTGAAGTCAAGACTGTTTTTAATTCTGGAACAGAAGCAGGAACTGTTCAAGTAAGAGCCTCTTTGGCATCTGATCCATCAATTTTAGCAGATGTGACAGTTACAATTACAGGGGGGCTACCCAGTGGAAATGCTTTTGGGCTCTCTTTTGGTCCTCTAAATATACAAGGCTTAATGACATACGGTCTTACACAAGATGTTCGTACTGATATTTCGGATTATTTTAGTAATCCTGTTGCTTCAAATATGCAGGTCAACTTCCAAACAGATTATAGTTCCATAACTGGAACAGGCACTTTCGACGACGAGGGTGATGCTGATTCCGGCAATGCTTCTGTTTTTACCGCAACTTTAACAACCGGCCCTCCTGAAGCTGAAGATGGTTTTGTTGTTATAGAGGCTCAAACCATTGGTGGAAACCACTCAAAGGTATTATCAATAGCAATCCATCCCTCTGATGAGAACATTATTTATGCTGGCACTGATGGTGGTGGAATATTTAAGACCATTGATGGCGGAGCAAGTTGGAAACTAGTTGGATCACCTTTGAAAGATTTAGGGGCTGCTAAATTTGCTAATCTAACAGGTACCATTGTTCGCGATTTACTTATTGATCCTAATGATCCTGAAGTTATATATGCCGCTACTGATACTGGTATTTTTGTCAGTACAAATGCTGGCGCAGTGTGGAAAAATTTAACTGGCAGAAACAGAGAAACTGGTGATTTGCTTGATATTACAGATGGCGACGGGTACGACAGTGACGGCTTAAGTACTCAATGTTTCCCTTTTACATTTGATAATTCTGGTAGTAGAGCTAGAACTCATGTCCTAATCGATCAAATGGCGACGAACAACTATATTCTGACTTCATGTGATATAGATCCAACTACAGATGAAGAATGGGTAGATGGTATTAGACTTTTTACGCCATGGTCCGGCAGATTCTTTTCATATCAATTACCTGCTGGTGATACAGTTGAAGCAGACTATGATTCTCGTTCCGATGCTTCCGGCCCTTTTTATGCTGTTGCGATTGATCCTTCTATTAATAATTTCGACATTACACTTGGCCATGCCAAAATTATTTATGCCGGGAGCTACGGCTACGGTGTTTGGAAAACAAGTGACGGAGGACGGCATTGGAAAAGAATGTCCAGCATGGCTCCAGACCAAGGTGTTACCTTTAGTGAAAAGGTAATTAGTCTTGCTGTTAACACCCTTCAACCTAATGAAATTTTTTGCGGATCAGATGGTAAGGGACTGTATAAGAGTGTTGATGGTGCAGAGTCTTGGACAAAGGTAACTGGGACGCTTAGCTTTCCTATTAATGAAACTGAAGTACGTGATATTGTAGTCGAACCATCTGCTGGATCTCTGTCTAACATTTGGATCGCCGGTAAGAATGGTATCCACTACTCTAATAATGGTGGATCAACCTGGCTAGCTCCAGAGACTAAGCTTTCTGCAAATGATCCAATTAACTCTGATGTTCGAGCAATTGTTAGAGATGATAATGATGGTACTCTCTATGCTGCTTCATTTGGTGATGTGTTAGATCGCTCAGAACCCCATGGAGGCGTGTACTCTAGCTCAGATGGTGGGACGAACTGGGCACGGGTTGCTGACTTAGGTACATCCACGGGCGCTCACGCACTAGATAGTCTCGCTGTTTTTGGTAAAAGCGGAAATGATATTCTTGTGAGTGGTAGTGAAGGGAGAACCGTATTTAGAAGCACAAACTCGGGTACACAATGGGCTACCATTAATGGTGATTCACCAACTAATATCACCAACACTCTTTTTTCTTCTGGGACGGTGCTTCATTCAGGTAGTGTTCATATTGAACTTGTTCCAATTTTCGGGTCTATGCATGGATATGGAAATCTTGCCGATAATAATGGATATACACGTTCGATTTATAATGGTGAGACTGCCGAGTTCTTCGTTCAGGTGTCTGATGAAAATGGTAATCGTTTAATTGCTGAAACCACCATTAAAATGTCTGTAAGCGCAGGCTCAGGATCTGATATTGATTATTCACTAGCCGATGGAACCTATGGCGGTACAGATTATAGTTTTTTTTGGACCAATGACCTAGAAGAAGAAGGAGATGTTGGTGAGCTCTCTATTGAAGTGAGTGGTGAACCCTATGGGACCATTAAGACAGGTGTTAGTTACCTTCTTCATGGTCAATTTAGCGTAGCACCATCTACCATAGACATATCCTTGGCATATGACGAAAAATCCGCCTCCGTGGTCTTGACTTCAATTGGTGGATCTGATGACCATACATTCTCCACGTTCAATTCAAGGGGATCTGTATCAGGTAAAGTGTATACTTACAATGCACAAAGCCTTGCACCAGGTGGCACGGATTCTGATGTTATCACGGTTGAAGACGTAAATACAGGTGATGGCACCTATATTCAAGTGACGATTGCCAAGGATGAAGCACCGTAAGAAGAATAATATAGTTTTATTGTTTTTAAAGTTGAAAGCCCGGATGTATTTTTATACATCCGGGCTTTTCTTATATTTGTATAAGACTATATAAAACTATTGTGCTTGGCCTTCTTCCTTTTTCTGAGCGTTCTGGTACATGGCGAGAAAATTAATGGGTTCGATGAGGAAGGGAACAAAACCGCCATCCACTGTAGCCTGACTGATAATTTGGCGAGTGAATGGCAGCATCATGTTCGGGCATTCAACATTTAAGACCATTGGCATATGCTCTTCCGGAACATTCTTGATCATAAAGGCGCCCGCGTGCTCAACCTCAATAATAAAAAGTGTTTTGTCTTCTTCACCTGTAACACTCACCGTTAGTTCCAAGGTTACTTCAAAAATATCTTCGTTTAGCTGCCGGTTTTTCATGTTCAAGTTAACTTCTGTCTTGGGGCTCCCTTGGGAAATCTGAAATACTTCAGGAGCATTTGGATTTTCAAAAGAGAGATCTTTGATATAAAGTTTTTGTAACCTGAAAATCGGTCCTTCACCTTGTGGTTGTGCATTCTGCTCTGTCATGTCTTTTCCCTGATCAATATCAAAATGTGTTAATGGATTTTGGCATAAGACATTAAGTTGTAATACGAATTACACAATTTTTTACTGTCTTAAGCGTAGTTATGTGAAGTCCAGAAAATAACCATAAATTTCAAACTAATGCAAACTTTCTTCCTCTATTACCTGAAGGAGCATGGCTACTTTAAGATCTTATTAAGATAACTTCCGGTGTGGGATTTTTTTTCTTTTGCGATTTTCTCGGGTGTGCCTTGGGCGACAATTGAACCACCCCCATCACCCCCCTCGGGACCAAGGTCTATAATATGGTCTGCAACTTTAATGACATCAAGGTTGTGCTCAATGATAATTACAGTGTTACCGGTGTCAACCAGTCGATTAAGGACATTTAATAAATGCTGTATATCAGCGGGATGAAGCCCAGTAGTTGGCTCATCCAATATATAGAGTGTTCGCCCTGTACTTCTTTTTGATAATTCCCTCGCAAGTTTGATTCTTTGGGCTTCCCCACCGGATAAGGTTGTAGAGGCCTGGCCAAGTGTGATATAGGATAAGCCTACATCAAACATGGTTTGAAGCTTGTTTTTTAAGGAAGGAATATTCTCAAAAAAGAGAAGGGCCTGCTCAACCGTCATGTTCAAAACTTCAGCTATGTTCTTATCACGATATTTAATTTCTAGAGTTTCGTGGTTATATCTTTTCCCTTTGCATGTCTCACAGGTGATATAAATATCAGGCAAAAAATGCATAGCAATTTTGAGAACCCCATCACCTTCACATGCCTCACAGCGCCCTCCTTTGACATTGAAGCTAAAACGACCAGGCTTGTAACCACGTGCCCGTGACTCAGGTAAACGCGCCAGGAGCTCCCTGATGGGGGTTAATACACCTGTGTAAGTGGCAGGATTGGATCGGGGAGTTCTGCCAATAGGGCTTTGGTCAATATCAATAATTTTATCAATATGTGATAAACCAGATATTCTTTGAAAATGATAAGCGCTTTTTGGGCCTTCCACTTCAGAAGGAAGCTTGGAAAATCCACCTCGCTTTGAGGGAAGGGAATTATTGATACCATTGTAAAGAGTTTCAACAATGAGTGAGCTTTTTCCTGATCCTGATACTCCTGTCACACAGGTCATGACACCAAGGGGAATATTTACAGAAATACTCTTGAGGTTATTCAGGGAAGCTTTTTTAATTGAGATTGCGTAGCTTCCTTTCTTGATCTTCCTTCTTGTAGACGGGAGGGGAATTTCAAGCCGACCAGACAGATAGCCTCCTGTAATCGATTTTTTTGTTTTTAAAAGTCCTTTGACATTTCCCGTATAGACAATTTCCCCTCCATGAATACCAGCACCTGGTCCCATGTCCAATACATGGTCTGCTGCTAGAATAGTGTCACTATCATGTTCAACCACCACCACCGTATTACCTAAGTCACGGAGTTTGCACAGGGTACGAATTAAACGGTCATTATCCCTTTGGTGTAGTCCAATACTTGGTTCATCTAGGATGTAAAGGACACCAGCCAAGCGTGAGCCGATCTGTGAAGCGAGTCTGATTCTCTGTGCTTCTCCACCGGAAAGAGAGCCAGCAGCACGATCAAGGGAAAGATAGTCTAAGCCGACGTCAATAAGAAAAGAAAGGCGCTCTTGGATTTCTTTTAGTACAGGATCAGCAATTCGTGATTGTTGAGGGGTCCAATCAATCTTGGGGAGGGCTTTGTCGAGGTCTCGTATGGAAAAAGCGGTAAGCTGGTGAATGGATAGATTGCCAACTTTTACTGAAAGAGCAGCTGGCTGGAGACGGGCACCATTGCAAGCAGGACATGTGTGCTCGTTCATATATTGAGAGAGTTCTTCTCGAACTGCATGGGAAGATGTCTCGTGCCACCGGCGGTCAAGATTTGGTATCACTCCTTCAAAGGGTGCTTGAAATGTGAGGTGCCTGCTGCCCTTTTTATAGTCAAATCCAATTTCTTCCAAACCTGTGCCATATAGAATTACTTTTTGGGCGTGTTGGGTAAGTTGATTAAAAGGGCAGGAAAGGTCAAACTTGTAGTGTTCTGCGAGAGCACCAATCAATTGACCGGTATATGTTGTGGAGGAGCGGCGACCCCATGGAGAAATTGCTCCTTCGTTCACACTTATGCTTCCATCGGGAACAATGAGTTGAGGATCAAAAAATTGTTTGACACCGAGCCCACTGCATTCAGAACACGCCCCTTTTGGGCTGTTAAATGAAAAAAGCTGGGGAGAAAGCTCAGGTATGCTGCAGCCACAAGCAATGCACGCAGCATGTTCACTAAAAAGTACTTCATTATTGTTTTCGGGAAAAAAAGCGAGAAGAAAGCCTTCGGCCAGTTTGACTGCGGTAGCAACCGAGTCGGAAAGTCTGCGAGCAATTGAATCTTTTATAACCAAACGATCCACAACAGCTTCAATATTATGACGTTTATTCTTTTCTAATACGAAATCTTCATCCAATGCCTGGATTGCTCCGTTAACTCGCACTCTCACAAAGCCTTCTTTTCGCAGTCGGTTAAAAACCTCTTTATGTTCACCTTTACGGCCATCTATGATAGGGGCAAGCAAGATTACTTTATGGCCTTCTGGATATGCTAAGAGGGTTTGAACCATGTCCTGGATTGATTGAGGCCGAATTTCACGATTACATTCAGGACAGTAAGGGGTGCCGGCCCTGCCAAATAAAAGTCGAAGGTGGTCATAAATTTCAGTAATTGTGCCAACCGTTGAACGAGGATTCCTACTGGTAGTTCGTTGTTCAATGGATACAGCCGGAGACAGACCTTCCAAAGTATCCACATCTGGTTTTTCCATTTGACCTAAAAATTGGCGGGCATAGGTGGATAAAGATTCGACATACCGTCTTTGACCCTCTGCATAAAGGGTATCAAAAGCAAGTGTAGATTTACCTGAACCTGATAAGCCGGTGAGAACAGTAAGGCTATTTCTGGGGAGATCTGTATCAATATTTTTCAAATTATGCATCCTGGCACCACGGATGCTAATGTGTTTTGGTTCCATTACTCAAATCCTACTTAAAACTTTTTTTAATAAGCCTAACGGCAAAGAAGCCATCCATGTTGTGCATGTTTGGAGCTGGATAGAAAAAACCCTGGTCATCAACGCATTGTCTAGCAGACTCTGGTAATACATCACTACAATTGCAGACTGAAAAATCAGGGTGTTCTTTTAGAAAAAGTCTGACCGGCTCTTCATTTTCTTCCGGTTCTGTACTGCAGGTTGCATAAACAAGAACACCACTGGGGGCAATGAGAGGAGCAGCTGCATGGAGTAATCGTAGTTGTATTTTTTGGTAACGCAGCAGGTCATCATATGTTTGATTCCATCGAATCTCAGGGTGACGACGAATTACCCCAAGTCCAGAGCAAGGAACATCCAATAGTATCCCGTGGAATTTTTCTTTCGTGGAACCGGCAAAATCTTCAAACGAACTGGTAACCAGCTTTACTTTATTTTCTATGCCGAGGCGTATCATGTTCTCCTGAAAGAGTTTCGCCCGGGATTTTTGTGGTTCAATGGCGGTTATCTGAGAGCCAGTAAGATTTTGAGACACAATAGATATTGTTTTACCGCCCACTCCAGCGCAGCCATCAATATAATTTCCGACTGACAAAGGGCCCAAGAGAAGAGGAATCAGTTGAGCACCCTGATCTTGCACAGTGAAAAATCCGCTATCATAGCCTGGCAAATTCGATATTGGATGGATCGTTGTAATTTGAATGGCATCCAGAGATTCTTTGCATGGTTGGCAACCGATATCATTTTCAGCAAGAAGAGAAAGATAAGCATCCCTCGTAATTTTTACAGGATTGACTCTTAAGATAAGTGGCGGTGGAGTGTTATTGGCTTGAAAAATCAAGTTTGCTTTTTCAGTACCGTAACGAGATTTCCAGCGATCATATATCCACAGTGGATGATTAAAACGGGCTTCGCTTGGTAAAGAATCCAAGGATGTCTGCTGCTCAAAAGAAGCATTGCCAACTTCCCTCGCTGCTGAACGCAAAACACCATTGGCAAATCCGATCAGCCATTTTGGTTGGCGAGCAACTTTTAATGCATTTATTGTTTCATTGATGGCTGCTGAGGCTGGAATTCGATCATGAAAATAAAGTTGGAAAAGGCCGACGCGTAATGCCTGTAATGTCCGGATTTTCATTTTGGATAAAGGATGCTTCGAAAAGCGCTTGAGGATCCAGTCTAAATAACCTCTTTGGCGAAGTACCCCGTTTACCAGGGAATTAAGTAAATTTCTATCTCTAGGGTCGTTCAAAGGGTAACGAGTTAGCAAGTCTGCTTGAATTGTATCAACGGGGAGCTTCTGTGAGTCAGAAGAGATTAAGATTTCAATGGCAAGAGATCTGGAAGTATGAGACATGGTGACGGATATTTAATTAACAAAGGCCAATGACGGAAGCGTTTCTACCGGTAACGCCATCGCGTCGGTATGAAAAAAAACGTTCATCACAATATGTACATATATCAGTGCTATATATATTCTTAGGATTAACTCCATAGGAAGATAATTGCCATATACTTATTGCTTTAAAGTCAAAATGAAAAGGCTTTACCTGAAATTGCTGAAAGGCATGGGGCAGCTCGTGTTCATAATTCAAGAATTCCGCACAGCATGAACTAAGCGAAGGACTTATTGCGGCAATTGTATTTTTCGCATTACACCCGTAAGCTCGTTGCATGGCCGAAAGAGTTTGTCCAATTGCATCATTTGCACTGCCACGCCAACCAACATGTACGATACCAATGGCATTTTGGACGGGATTATAAAGAAATATGGCTTGGCAGTCGGCCTGTTGAATCATTAGCAATACGCCTTTCACATCTGTAATAAGACAATCGTATCCTTTAACTTCAAGGTTTTCTTTTGGTATTTCAGTAACTTGATAAACTTCATTGCTGTGAGTTTGTTGAGCAGAAAAAAGTGATTGAGCTGAGAAACTCTTTTTGATAACCTCTCTATTTTGCAATACAAATGAAGGATCATCGCCTACGTGAAGACCAACATTCAGTGCATCATATGGGGAACTGCTGTTTCCACCGCTACGAAGAGTAACTCCATGCTTTAAGTTTGAGAAATTCAAGGCAGGGAAGGTGAGGCAAGCAAAGTCGTCGAATTCAGATATGATGAAATCAGACATGATAATGTGCATTAACACATAGAATCAAAAGAAAAGAGGGAAAGGCTGTATGCCTTTCCCTCAATAGTCTCAATAATTCAGCAAGGTATGTTATTAGAACCAAGCTTCATATGTTATATATATGCTGTCGGCTGTTTTTACAGGAGCATTAAAATCAGCCTTGAAAGGATCGTCTAAGTTGTCAACATCTTCTGGTGGCCCAAGCCAAAAGCCAGAACGTGTGTAATCATAATTGTAGTGGATCCAACCAACTCGGAAGAACGCCTTTCCAAACTTAGAAATAGCTTCACCTGATGGAATATTCCATATACCATATACTTCTGTAGCCCAACCTCGGACGGCAAGTTTGGAGGCATAGAGGTCATCATGACCTGGTGTGAATGAGATCCAGTTTTTAGAACCCCAGTTAAACTCTGCACCAACTTTAATTCCAAGATCTTCCATTGTATATCGGGCGCCAGTATAGACGTTAAAGCCATCTTTTTCTTCAAGTACATTTGGATCCCACCAGATTGACAACAGGCCAACACCAACTTCATCATACCCTTTAGGATCAGTACGGCTCCAACCACCAGAGATAAAGTAATCCCAATTACCTGTGGCATTATAAAAGACATAATCCGCATGGTAGACATTACCGATATTGGCAACATCAATTACCCCATTACCAACCTCTTCTTCAGTAAAGGTAGCTATGGAGTTGAAATTATTAACGGCATCATCATTGTATCTTCCTCTGGCTTCTTCCAGAGGATTTCGGAAGGATACATTGTCAGGCACATTCATCATGTTAAATGCACCAAAAATTTGAAAGTAAAGAAATGCATTGTCTTTTTTATAGAGGTCAAATGCGAATCCGGTAAAATCTACATCATTAACTCCTTGTCCCCCTATAGTGCTTCCGGACTCAAATCCACGCCCGAAACACCAACGAGCACGTCCAGGCCATGGATCAGCCCATGCGTATCCTACAGAAATACCATCAAAAGGATAATCCATGTTTGCCATGGGAGTTGCCATACGTTTGTCTGCGCCAAGTTTGAAATGAGATGGTGGGCCATCGGTGGTTGGACGACGTCCAGCAGAAAACCAAAGAGGCATATCAAAAACATTATTCCAGTTTGCAAACATACGGTCTACTTTCAGAGTGTTATCCAATGGAACCCTTGTGTTACTTCCATCAAAATCCATTGTAGAGTATAGATAGGGACCATAGTTACGACTAACATGGTCTTGGGCAAAACCGCCAGGATTGGGATCATTATATCGATCTATGGGATTACTTTGCATGCCCCATGCTTTATATACAGAAAAGCGAGCTTTAACTTCAACATTCTCTGTTGCTTTGGCACGCAGATTTAAGCGAAAACGATTCAATAAAATGGAATCATTTTTATAGGTGGCAGCTTCTTTTGCTTTGAAATTTAAATCGTGCAAAATATTGAGACGTTGCTGACGAACGAGTCCGGAATGAGGCCCTATGACAGAGTTTTCACCAATATCGTCGTCTTCAGGATCATCATATTTGCCATCAAAAAAATTCGCCATGTTTTGCGGGCTTGTAAATAAAACAACCTGCTGTCCCAAATTGTATGGAAATCTTGCAGAAAGAACACCGTAAATTTCTCCGGTTCCCAAACCTGCGTCCATAAAGGTTGCAAAGGTGTCAAGCTCTTTGCTGGACATGAGGGAATCACCTTCACTACTGACAAAATTATTGCTTTGTCTTGCTAAAAGGTCGGAGTCATAAGCTTCCATGAAATCTTCAAGTTTAAGGGTTGGATTTCGCCCTTCCTTCTCAAACCAGCGCTCCATGGATTTACCAGCAGACAAGAACATGGCAAAAGCATCGGCCACTTCGTCGGCCAACCAAAAGGTGGTTGTATCTGCCTCGTTCCAATAAAAACTAAAACGATAATCACCATTTAATTGAATTCGAGAAGAGAGTTCCCATTTTTCGGCATTTTCTTCCATTGATTCGATAGTTTCTTCCAGTTCATCAATACGTTCTTCCAGTTCATCAATGCTGCTAGAACTAGCAATACCCGTCAAAGACAGGCTGAAAATACCAGCGAGTATCAATGTTATGAGTCTTTTCACCATTTCCCCTTTCTCCTTTATTACATGGATGAATGACTTGTCAGAGATTGCACAGGCAATCCTTCCCTTCTTTCAAATATTTCCTGGAGCTTTAAAATAAACCCCAGTTACCATAAATACGGTCAGCAAACCTACCGCAGATAGCATACTTTGTCAAAAAAAAAATCTTCCCTCGGACGCCTCTATTTTAAAACACTCGTAATGTAATTAATGGAACTGCAAGGGGGCATTATTCTGTTGAAAAATCTCTGTTAACCTTATGCTAAACTACTAAAAAATGCTTGCCTCGCAAATTTGCTATGGTATGTATGTTTTGGAATTGTTCGAGAACTTTTATTGGTTGGTTTAGGTCCACAAAAAAACAGGTAACTATGTATTTTCAAGAGATCATTCTAGAATTGAGTCGATTTTGGGCCGAGATTGGATGCTTAATCCAACAACCTTATGACATGGAAGTTGGCGCAGGAACCTTTCACCCATCAACTCTCCTTCGCTCTTTAGGACCGGAGCCTTGGAAGGCTGCCTATGTGCAACCTTCACGTCGCCCAACCGATGGTCGATACGGTGAAAATCCTAATCGCCTGCAACATTATTATCAGTACCAGGTGGTTATAAAACCATCTCCACTGGAAATTCAAGAGTACTATCTTGAGAGCTTAAAACGTTTTAATCTAGATCTCCTTGAGCATGATATAAGGTTTGTTGAAGATGACTGGGAATCGCCTACCCTTGGTGCCTGGGGGTTGGGGTGGGAAGTATGGTTGGATGGCATGGAAATAACCCAATTTACCTATTTTCAACAGGCTGGTGGCATAGATCTTCACCCAGTAACTGTAGAAATTACCTATGGGCTTGAAAGAATTGCTATGTATCTGCAGGGTGTTGAATCGGTTTATGACATTGCCTGGAATGAAAATGTGAGCTATGGGGAAATTTTCCATCAAGCCGAGGTTGAGTTTTCTGCGTATAATTTTGAGGCGGCAAACGTTTCTTCATTAAGTGTTGATTTTGATACGAGAGAACGAGAAGCTCATGAATTATTGGACAAAGGTTTAATTTTACCTGCATATGATTATTGCCTGAAATGTTCACATCTATTTAACTTGTTAGATGCCCGCAAGGCAATTTCTGTAGCGGAACGTACAAGATATATTGGTAGGATTAGAAATATAGCGAGAAAGGTTGCACAAAAGTACGTTGAGCAGCGAGAAAGCCTTGGACATCCTCTTTTGAAGGGCGACTAATCCGGCACAAAATGTGCTACTGCAAAAGTATGGCGGAAGTGCATGGGAATCGAACCCACCCACCAAGCTGTTAACCCGGTGCACCGGATTTGAAGTCCGGGAGGGCCACCAGAGCCCTTTCCACTTCCACAACTGCTGAAAGCATAGTGCCGAGGAAGAAACATAATGGGCCAGTTAAATTCTGGCAACTTTTTTTCAGTTTTTATAGGCAGTTTGTAAAAAATGCGTTAAATAGGGCGGCAGGTTAGTTTCTTTAAAAAGAGTGTAATTTTCCACTTATGAAGATTTTGTTTTATTTTCATAGGATAATAAGATCAACCAACATTATTAAGTTATTATAGTTATTATGCAGTGTAACCGCCTAGAAAGACAGATTAAATCCTGGTACTTACAGGTTCGTGATGAAGCCATGGCTCCAGCCCGAATGGTTGAGTTTATGGAAAAGCATATTGCAGAGTGTGAAATATGCTTTGGAGATGAAAATGTGCGGAGAGATGTGAGGCGAATCACCGACATCGTTCTGCCACCGGCTAAAATTCGGAAAAAAGCGGTTGCTAAAACCGATGATGAGCAGCCTGCGGCCGAATCTCAAAGCGATTCAGAAGTACCAGAAGATAATTCTGAAGATAATTCTGAAAATAATTCTGAAGATGTGGAGCAAGAAACTGAAGATCAAATCGCAGATGATGATGACTTTGGCGACGAAGATGAGGTTGAGCTGCCATTACCAGAAGTAGAATAATACGGTTTATTCATTCATTCTATTTAAAAAGCGCTTCCACGTGGGAGCGCTTTTTTTATTTTTGATGGTGTGTGTGCATAAAAAACCCCGAAATCCTTATAGGAACTCGGGGTTTTTGTATTTTACCGGAACGTGCCGGATTGCTTTTTGGTGGCGATGCAGGGATTCCTCAGGACTCGCTTAACATGTTGATTTTGTTGTCTTAGATGAACCGGGATACTTACCATTTTCTCAAGCTGGCGGAGCATTGCTCTTTCATCTGATTAGCACCCTCTATGAAAGAACATCGGTGATTGTGACAACAAATTTAAACTTTGGGGAATGGTCAAAAGTTTTTGGAGACGCAAAGATGACAACTGCACTACTGGATCGGTTAAACTCATCACTGCGATATTATCGAGACAGGGAATGAAAGTTACCGCTTGAAAAACAGAAATTAAGATGAATATATTTTTAATAATAGGGGGTCTAAATTGGACGCTGTTGGGGGGGGGCAATTTTAAACGCTGATTGACAAAAAAAGGAAATACAGCATGTATATGAAAAC
>CAYUCH010000020.1:0-41311 GCA_964443295.1 uncultured Desulfobulbia bacterium
TAACCCTTTTAGGGTCACCTTTTAATCCACCCCTTCTAGGGGTGGTTGTTAAATTGCCGGTCTCAAGTTTCTATCAATGTTTTTGAAATATATACTAACTTACACTGTAAAATTGGATGAAATCATGAATAAGATGAAGAGGTTGGATATGGAGATGGGCATGCAGAGTTATATGAAGTTGTGTTTTTGGGCCCTCATGTTTTCGGCAATTATCCTATCAGGATGTAGCGCCTATAATCCTATGCCAATAGCTGCTCGAGCAGGTGACACTATTACCCTAGGCGTTGGTTCTCCGTCGGGCATGACAGCTGCTAACACATCAGTGGTTTTTTATCCTGACGCACCTGAAGCAGAAGATGTGGATCTCACCTCAAATATACGTTCGGTTTTTAAGATTTATCCTGATCCCACTTCTCATACAGTTTCCAATAACACTGGGTTTTATTGGACTCAGCTGCATCACGGTGTTGGTCATCAACCATGGATGAATGTTATAGCAATTGACCTTCCATCTACTGGTTTACCAGAGGGCACTGGTGTTATCCGGGTAACCACTGATGCAATTTACCCTCCACCTGGCAATGGCCCTATAGACATAAATGATGTTTCTATTGACTTTGAAGTATTGCCTGGGCAGGGCCAAAACCATCCTTTGAAATATGACTATAATTTTACTGCAAACTTAAAAACCCTCGAGCCGTCTCATCAAATAAAAATTGAGCCAAACTATACCATTGGACTTGAAGGAGCGGACTATGGGGCAATTGAGTTGGAACTGCAGTTTGAAACGGGAGAGTTGCCCGCAGAGTTTCACCTCATTTCAGAGGATGTAACCCAGAAGACTGGTTCAATGCGCAATGTTATCTGGTCTGTTGAAGATGATACGCTCTTGGTGATGTACATAAGCCCAGTTGGAACTTTGCAGTACTATGAGCCTCGTTTTTCAATTATCCCCTTGCCGGCCCAGCCTCTTTCTGATGATGTGCCAAATACCATGCCATCCACAGTACCAGAGTTGACTTCAGTTCGATATTATAACGTAGATGGTGATATTATTTCCGGACCTCTTGAAACAGACTATACGATCACCATGGAGTAATGGCTACGGATTGACGATGTTCACTTTGTAAATGAAAAGTTGTGTCTTTGTTTAAGTAGCCAATGAATATTCATTGGCTATTTTTTTTAGGCCGGACCCGGCCCTACACTAGTTTCAGAAACGTGCTCAGGTTTTATCGTCTTTATCTTGCATTGGACCTTTTTTTATCGGCTTGTCAGTACAACTTTCATCAGAACACCCACATTGGTGATCATCATGGTTATGGTCATGATGGGCATGTTTTTTTGAAGAGCCCAGCTGAGAAACAATGCGCCACATTGGCTTGATAGAAAGAGTGAGTAATAGTAATGCTCCTGCTAATTTGACGTTTTCTGGTACAATTTCTGCTGCATGTCCAATGACCGCTATAGCATCAATGTTGAGGGTTTGATAGATTTTATCCACTACCAAACCGGAAACCACAGCAAAGAAAGAAACAGTAATGAGGTAAAGAAAGCTGGCTCGTTTACCTAAGATACCAAACAATACCGAAAGAGAGGTGATGTTGGTTGCAGGTCCGACGAGAAGAAAAACCAGGGCCGCACCCGGGCTTACTCCTTTCAGAATGAGGGCTGCTGCGATAGGAGTAGAAGCGGTTGCACAGATATACATGGGGATACCAACAGCCAGCATCACTAACATGGAGGACAAACCGCCACCAAGATAGGAAGTCATGAGGTCTTGTGGAATAAGGGTGGTAATGATACCAGCCATGAAAAGTCCAGCGAAAAACCAACCGGCAAGGTCGCCCCATAAATCCGTAATGGCAAATCGGAGGCCGACTCTTATTTTTTCTCCCAGGCTGTGGTGGGCAGCATGGACATCAGGTGGACATTCCTCACCGTCGCAACAATCATCCACAGGACAACTTTTATCCACAACCTGAATCCATTTTTCTTCACTTTGCGTGTGAAACAGGTTTTCAAAAATTCCAGCGGCCATGGCCGTAATAAAAGCTGCCACAGGACGAGCCACTGTCATGATGGGATCTAGAAGAGCGTATGTGATGGCGATGGAATCAACGCCTGACTCTGGGGTTGAAATAAGAAAGGCAGTGGTTGCACCATTATTTGCCCCTTGTTTTTTTAAAGAGGCAGCTGCTGGCAAAACACCGCATGAACAGAGGGGAATGGGAATGCCAAACAAGGCAGCTTTGAACACCGGCATGAATTTTCCCTTGCCCAGATGGCTTGCAACAAAAGAAGGGGAGAGAAAAACTTTTAATAGTCCACCAACGAAGAGTCCAAATAAAATGTAAATGGATGCCTCTTGAAGCAAGTGCCAGGATTCTAGAATAATAGCACTTAGAAAGTTCATGTTATACAATAATGGTCTCCCAACTAAAATATTCAAAAGGGCGTAAAACATCCCAAAAAAGTATAAGATACTACGTTTTTTACTTAATGTATTTTATATGTATAAGCATTTGTGCGTGGGGTCGCAAACGTATTTCGAAATCAAGGAGTCAGGTATTTTTTTCTTCGTAAATTATGAAATGTTCTCATTGCCATTCCAGCTTGACTTTAGTATGGGTCTTGGCTAGGCTGGCAACCAAAAAAAGACCATGGACACCCAGTTTTCCCAGGGAACAAAACATTCTGTTTTATCGTCAATTATGGTCAAGACTAAATAACGATTGATTTGGAGATATAGGCATGAAATTTGTTTCTAGTATACTGACCTTTGTATTTCTATTTTTTCACGCATGTTCCGTATGGAGTTTCACAGAAGGGGGATGTGGTGCTGGCGATTGCAGGGATTGTCATGTTCTTACAAAACCTGAAGCACAGAAATTACTCAGCGACTCGGGTGGAACGGTTGTCGATGTGAAGCTTGGTGAAGTGCCGGGACTATGGAATGTTCATCTTGAACAGAATGGCAGAACGATTCCAGTATTTGTGGATTTTTCGAAGCAATACTTAATAAGTGGAAAGATCATCAAACTTGCGACTCGGGAGGATGTTGCATATAAAACCTATATAAACCTTAATCGAATTGATGTAGCCCAAATTCCCTTGGGTGATGCTATAGTCATTGGTGATCCGAAGGCGGCTCAAAAAGTGATTGTATTTGACGATCCTGAATGTACATATTGTAAAAAATTCCATCCGGAAATGAAAAAGGTAGTTGCCGAGCATAAAGATATCGCCTTTTTCATCAAAATGTTTCCTCTGATGAAAATTCATCCAAAGGCGTATGATAAAGCCAAGGCTATTGTTTGTGCAAAATCGGCCCAAATGCTTGATGATAGCCTGGCAGATAAAACTATACCCCCACCTTCATGTGAAACAGATCAGGTTGATAAAAATATTGCCCTTGCCGAAAAACTAGGCATACGATCCACTCCAACACAAATTTTCCCTGATGGCCGAGTATTCCCAGGTTTCAAAGATGCCAAGGCTATTGTGGAAATATTGAATGAGAAAATTGAGAATTAATGTAACAATTCAGTTGTACTTCATTTTTATCTAGGTAAGTGTAGACTCCGATAACCTGTCTTACATAGCTATAGTATGCGGTGCCAGGCTGTTTGAACAAACCTAAAGCACATCTGAATTGTTTGCCTTTATCACAAACCAAACCATTTGAGGTTGATCATGGCAGACCAGGAAGACAACCAAAACCGTTGGGAAGAAGCTTATCTCCTGCAGTCCCATGATGCACATGTGGGACGATTAATGAGTGGGCTTTTGCACAATCTAAATGGTGTGGTGCAGGCATATTCCATGCAGTCTGACCTGCTAGCAATGATGTTTCCAAAAGCAGATACCCTTTTGACTCAATTGGAAGAAAGTTTCGATGAGTCTCCGCCTGGGGAATTGTCAGCATTACGAGAGCTACTTCAAAGCCGGGCGAGTTTGATTGATCAGGCCTTGGAAAAAGTTCGCACCGGCCAAGAGATACTACGAAGGATACCACCCCTTGCCACCTTCCAAAAATCTTCACAGAGTGGGGAACTTTCTGTAAACGATACTATTAAAGCCATAATCGAATTTCAATGCGGTGATTCATTTTTTAAACATAAAGTCGAAAAGGAATTGATCCTTGCTGATAACCTGCCATGTTTTATTCCTCAATCATTGGTTGTCTATCAGGTTCTCTCGGCCGTGATTGAAAATGCGATAGAGGTGATGAAAGATTCAACTGATTCTCCAAATATTCGGATTGAAACCAAGGCTGGTGAAGGGGAAGTGATCCTGGCAATTCAGGATTCTGGCCCTGGTATCTCTGAACAAAAGGTGCCTTCCGTTTTTGAACCATTCTATACAACTAAGGAAAATCACGCCGGCCTGGGGCTTTTTCTCGCCAAGAAAAATATTGAAAAATTAGGGGGGCATATCACCTGCCATAGTTCTCCTGGGGCTACTCGTTTTCAAATGTCTTTCCCGTGTCAATCAAAGTGAAATACAGAATTGATTGAGCAGCGGTTGTATTTAAGAATACTAATTTAGTTCCAGGGGATATGATGGCGCAAGGCAAAGGCCCAACTGCTGGTGATAACGGGCAAACCAGAGACATTGCAAGTCCGGGTGTTCTTTACGTTGTTGCAACTCCCATTGGAAATCTTGAAGACATTACCCTGCGGGCAACTCGCATCCTCCAAGAGGTTGGTCTCATTGCTGCAGAGGATACCAGGCATACAAGAAAACTTCTGTCACACCTCGATATTCACACCCCTTTGACCAGCTATTATAAAGACAAAGAAGCTAAAAAAGCCGCTGAGATTCTACCCCGATTACAGGCTGGGATGGATGTGGCACTGGTATCCGATGCAGGCACACCCGCCCTTTCTGATCCAGGTGTTTTGCTGGTTCGTTCTGCAATCGAAGCGGGTATCCGTGTTGTACCGGTGCCGGGTGTTTCAGCGGTAACTGCTGCAGTGAGTGTTGCCGGCATGGAGGAAGAGCATTTTTTATTTCTTGGCTTTTGTCCCAGCAAAAAAAAACAGCGGCGTGATTTCCTTAACTCTCTAATACATAGACGGGAATTGTTGATGTTTTATGAGGCGCCACGGCGAATTCCTTCTTTCCTCAAAGATTGCCTTGATATCTTCGGAGATAGGCTTTGTTTTGTTGCCCGTGAGTTGACAAAGCTCCACGAGGAAACTTTACGAGCACCTTTGGCTGATGTATTGGAAATATTTCAAAACCGTCAGGAGATAAAAGGAGAATTTGTTGTATTGATCAGCGGTGCTCAACTATCCGAAGAACCATCGAGTAAAGATTTGGATGCGTTGCTGCAATGGTGCCGAACCAATGGTTTTTCATTAAAAGATACTGTGAAAAAACTCTGTAAGGATCTTGAACTGCCACGAAGTGAGGTTTATCGCGAGGCATTAAGAGTGTGGAAAGAGGATGAATAAGAGTTTTTAAGAACAATTTATGGAAATAATAATGAGTAGTTTATTTGATCTGTATAATTCCAACGAAGACAAGGCCATCCTTGGTTGATGGTCTTGTGAATATCTGGTAAATATCGAGGATTAATAATTAAGGAAGAAGGCTGCCTGCGGGATCTAAAAATTACATGAGGCTTTGGTGAAGAAGGTAAAGGATTATTATTATAAAAAAGCCAAAAAGGATAACTATCCCGCCCGGTCAGTATACAAACTTGAAGAAGCGCAGAAGAAGCACCAACTCTTGAAAAAAAACGACAGGGTGCTTGATCTTGGGTGCTATCCTGGTAGTTGGACTCTTTACGCGGCAAAGGTTGTCGGGCCAAAAGGTTTGGTAGTTGGTGCTGATTTGCAGAAAGGCAAGCCCCTTTCGGTGAAAGGTGGGGCTGAGATTTATACCTTTGCCGGTGATATCTATGATCAGGAGATAGTTGCGCGTTTGCTCGATGTCAGTGCCACTTATAATGTAGTTGTGAGTGATATGGCACCAAAAACCACAGGTAATAGATTCAGTGACCAACAAAAATCTTTGGATCTAGCAAGGCAGGCGTTTCAATTGGCCACGGATTTACTCGTAAAAGGTGGCAATTTTTATTGTAAGGTCTTTGAGGGTGAAGATTTTAAAGAGTATGTCGACACCGTTCGTCGGGCCTTTAGTAAGACTAAAATTATCAAGCCCAAGAGTTCGAGGGCTGAAAGCCGTGAAGTGTTTGTCTTGGGTATTCATTTTTTAGACAATGGCTGATGCTATAAACTTATTTGCTTGATTTTGGTTATCGGAAGTGTCGATGGCTGGAATATTTCGATATTGAAAACAGGAAGTCAGAAGCAGGAAAGAATGATCATTTTTTTTGATTCTGAGTAAGGAGAAGGGAATGGCTGGACATTCTAAATGGGCGAATATCAAACACCGTAAAGGTGCTGTTGACGCTAAGCGGAGTAAAGCATTTTTTAAACTGATCAAAGAAATTACCGTTGCAGCCAGGTTAGGAGGGGGCGATCCCAGTGCCAACCCCAGGTTGCGTTCAGCCATTTCGGCTGCCAAGTCCATGAATCTGCCCAAAGATAATATGGAGCGAGCCATTAAGAAGGGTACCGGTGAGCTTGAAGGGGCGGTTTATGAAGAGATTACCTACGAAGGATATGGACCCGGTGGTGTTGCAATTTTGGTTGATTGTATGACCGACAATAAGAATCGGACTGTGGCCGAAGTTCGTCATTTTTTGAGCAAGTCCGGTGGCAATCTTGGTGAGAGTGGGTGTGTTGCCTGGATGTTTGATAAGAAAGGTTCCCTTATAGTTGACAAGTCTGCCATTGATGAAGAAAAACTCATGGATGTGGTTTTAGAGGCCGGGGCTGATGATGTGGTGGAAGAGGGAGAGGAATTCCAAGTTTTGACGGATCCGGATGTGTTCTCGGATGTCAAAGAGGCCATGGAAGGTGCTGAAATAACTTTCCTGTCAGCTGAGGTGTCCATGATTCCCAAGAATGTAGTCGAAGTGACCGAGGAGAAGACCGCAGGTCAAATATTGCGTCTGCTTGAAAACCTGGAAGATAATGATGACGTCCAGAATGTCTATGCCAATTTTGACATCCCGGATGAGATATTTGAGAAGCTGGGTTAACCCACTAAAGTGGAAGAATACATTAGATTTGTTAGGATAAGTGCCTTGGAGTCGTTGCAAATATTGTTTTGCTTATTGGAGTATTCAGTTTCTTGCTTTTTGTGCAGTCTTTCTGGAAAAAGGCACTAAAGGATTCTTTTGGCAGGACAGCCCGAAATACTACTCGGTGTTGACCCCGGTTCACGGGCCACGGGATATGGTATTATCCAAAAAAACGGCCATACCCTTGATTTTGTCGCATGTGGGGTGATAAGACCGAACCCAAAAGCCGTCTTGGCCGAACGATTGAGAGAGATATACAATGGGCTGTGTGAAGTGATTGCCACCCATCAACCCAATCAGGCGGCTGTGGAAGATGTGTTTGTCTCTCGAAACCCTAATACAGCATTAAAACTTGGGCATGCCCGAGGTGTTATATTGTTAGCTATAGCCCAGAATGGTTTGGCACCTCGAGAATTTCCAGCCCGTTTGGTTAAGAAAACCGTGGCAGGATACGGGAACGCCGCAAAAGATCAAATGCAACAGGTGGTGCGTGCTCTTCTCTGTTTGAATAAAGCTCCAAGCCAGGATGCGGCTGATGCTTTAGCAGTGGCTATTTGCCTTGCCCACCATGAAAAATTGTCCTTTCGTCCGACTACTGCGTTGCAGACAAAATAATAATGCTCGAATATGTTAAATATGCTGCGCTTATTATTTTTACTGCGCCTTGTCCTCGAACGAAATTACAAATTTTTCAATTACTTTTGAAGACTGGAGAGTGAAGAGTGGCTAGAAATTCGATTATATCAGATCCTTCATTCTTCATTCCGCCCTCTGCCCTCTTCATTGTTCAGGTGTAATAAATGATTGCCTGTCTGCGAGGAGAAGTGGCTTTTAAAACCGCTGAAGAGGTGGTTATCGATGTAGGTGGTGTTGGCTATGAGGTTCGTTATTCCCAAGCCAGCCGGCCCCGTATCCCAGAAATCGGTGGGGAAATTTTTCTCCATATTTATACCGATGTCAAAGAAGATTCAATTACCCTGTTTGGTTTTGAAGAACCGGAAGAAAAGGAAATGTTCCTTATTTTGATTGGAGTCAGCGGCGTAGGGCCGAAATTAGCCTTAAATATTCTGGCCGGTACAGGGGTTAATGATCTTGCTACCGCCATAATGAGTGCTGATCTTCCTCGCCTTGTGAAGTTACCAGGTGTTGGCAAAAAGACCGCAGAGAGGCTTTGCCTTGAATTGAAAGATAAAGTTCAGGCCCTGGCAGCTGTGCTTCCACAGCAAGGGGGAGCCGTGTTCCATGAGTCAATGGATGATCAGCTGACCCAGGATGTCATCTCAGCCTTGGTGAATCTCGGTTATCAAAATCAACTGGCCAGGCAGGCTCTGGAAAAAGTACGCAAAAATTCATCTCCGGATGAGTACGCCACACTATCACTTGAAGATATCTTACGGCAGGCATTAAGGGCTATTGCATGAATTTTGAAGAACGTATTGTCAGCACGAAGTCCGATCCTCTTGAGGATACAGAGGAGTTTGGACTGCGACCCAAGGAACTGTCACAGTATATTGGTCAAGATCTGCTGAAAAAGAATCTCGATATCGCCATAAAAGCAGCCAAAGGGCGGAACGAATCGCTGGATCATGTACTCTTTCATGGTTTTCCCGGCTTGGGAAAAACCACCCTTGCCTATATCATTGCCCATGAAATGGAGGCGAATATAAAAGTTACTTCCGGTCCGGTTATCGAACGGGCGGGTGATCTTGCCGCCATTCTCACCAGTCTGCAGGAAGGTGATGTCCTGTTTATTGATGAAATTCATCGTTTAAATCATGTGGTTGAGGAAATACTCTATCCGGCTATGGAGGATTTTCAATTGGACCTGGTTATTGGCCAGGGACCCGGAGCTCGTTCTGTAAAAATGAATTTGCCTCCATTCACTCTCGTTGGCGCCACCACCAGAACAGGTTTGCTCAGTCCTCCACTGCGAGATCGTTTCGGTGTCATCCTGAGACTTGATTTTTATTCACCTGAGGAATTACTCGCCATTGTCAAACGTTCTGCCAAGCTTCTCAATATACCTGTGGAGGAGGATGGTGTTTTAGAATTGGGACGACGTTCCCGTGGTACACCGAGAATCGCCAACCGACTCTTAAAAAGAGTGCGGGATTTTGCCGAAGTTGAAGGTAATGGAGTGATTACCGACGATATTGCCAGGAAAGCCCTCGAAATGCTTGCTGTTGATAAACTTGGTCTGGATGAAATGGATCGAAGGATTTTGTTGACCATTATTGATAAATTTCAAGGCGGTCCTATTGGGGTGGAAACTTTGGCCACTGCAGTCAGTGAAGAGAAAAATACATTGGAAGATGTTTACGAACCTTTTCTCATCCAATCGGGTTTTTTGATGCGGACTCCACGGGGTCGAATGGCAACCATGGCCGCCTATGAGCATTTTGGCAGGGATTATAATCCTAATGGGAAACCCGATGTCGGTGACCCGAATCAGCGCCTTTTTTAGTCGATTATGCCAAACTTCTAATAGCACAATGCATATAAAAATGTTGACAATTGACCATTAAATACCTCTTATACTTGAAGAAATAAATCCTGCATATCATGAAGACGGGAGAATAAAGGGTCTCCATGACAAAAAAAATACTGGTAGCAGATATTATTCGTAAAAAGGATAGCGGTGAGAAAATCGCCATGCTGACCGCCTATGATGCCGGTTTTGCCGGAATGTTGGATGAGGCCGGGGTAGATATCCTGCTGGTTGGGGATTCCCTTGGCATGGTTGTCCTTGGCTATGAATCTACTGTGCCGGTTACTATGGATGAAATGCTGCACCATGCAAAAGCGGTCAAGCGCGGCAGCAAGCATGCTCTTCTGGTAGGCGACATGCCATTCATGTCGTACCAGACCGATACTGTTGAGGCTATCCGCAATGCCGGCCGATTTATGAAAGAGGCAGGCTGTGATGCTGTGAAGCTCGAAGGTGGCATGGAGGTGGCGGAAACAGCAAGGGCCATTGTCAAGGCAGGTATTCCGGTTATGGGCCACATCGGGCTCACCCCACAAACAGCTGGGCAATTAGGGGGCTATACAGTCCAAGGCAAAGATATTGCCTCAGCGCGTATCCTTTTAGAGGCTGCCCATGCATTGGCCGATGCCGGTATATTTGCCCTTGTTCTGGAATGTATACCAGACCAACTGGGTCGTATAATCACCGAAGAAATTTCCATTCCAACAATTGGTATAGGTGCGGGTCCATATTGTGATGGCCAGGTTCTCGTTACCCATGATCTTGTGGGGCTATTTGAAAAATTCCGGCCCCGTTTTGTAAAGCAATATACTAACCTGGCACCTCAGATGAAAGAAGCTGTGGGCCAGTTTCTTGACGAGATGAGGGCCGGAGAATTTCCCGATGAGGAACATAGTTTTCCATCGAAAAATGATTTACAGGAACTGTTGATTTCAGATACGTGATTGTCAAAGAAGCTGTCAGCTGACAGCTGATAAACAGGACAAAAGGAAACAGGTATGGATCTCGCCACCGTAATAGGGCTTGTGGGAGGAACCGGAATTTTGCTTGCCGCCATTTTGGCGGGCGGCAGTGCAATTTTGTTTGTCAATATCCCTTCTATTCTTATTGTTCTTGGTGGTACAATCGCCACTGCCTTTATTCGATTCTCCATGGGTGATGTTATTAACTCCATCGCCGTTGCGATGAACGCCTTTTTTTCAAAAATGAGTGTTCCCCAAGAAGTTATTAAAGAAATTGTCAACCTTGCCAATATCGCTCGTAAAAACGGTCTGATCGTTCTGGAACAGCAACCCATTGAAGACGCTTTTTTGAAAAAAGCCATCATGTACTGTGTTGACGGCCATGAAGCTGAGTTCATTGAAGAAGTTTTGAAAAAAGAGGTAAGCCTCACCGTTGAACGCCATGATATTGGGATTGGAGTATTCAAGGGCTGGGGTGATGCTGCACCGGCCTTCGGAATGATCGGAACGCTGGTAGGGCTGGTACAGATGCTGGCCACCATGGATGATCCTGCCTCCATCGGTCCTTCAATGGCTGTTGCCTTGTTGACCACCCTGTACGGTGCTATTTTGGCAAACCTGTTTTTCTTACCTTTGGCAGATAAACTGGTTCTTCGCAGTGCAGAAGAAGAGCGAAATCGTAAGCTGATTATTGAAGGTGTTTTGGGAATCCTGAAGGGCTTGAATCCCAGGGTTATGGAAGAGTTTTTGGAAACATTTCTTCCTCCAAAAGAGCGTTCTTCCGGGGATGAAGATTAAATCTGAGGCAGTGTGATGGCTGACGAAGAAAAAAAAGAAGAATGCCCTGCCGGTGCCCCGTTATGGATGTGTACTTTTGCAGACCTTATGAGTCTGCTGATGTGTTTCTTTGTTCTACTGCTTTCATTCTCCGAGTTGAATCGTCAGAAATTTAAGCAAGTGGCAGGCTCCATGGAACAGGCCTTTGGTATCCAATTGCTCATTCAAGCGGATGATTCTCCTAAAGGCACGGAGATGATTTCTCTTGATTTTCCCACAGTACCAATGGATCCGAAGCGCTTGATAATGGAGAGTGTTCTCGAGGAAATTGATGATGGGACGGTTATGGCTCTTCAATCCAAGGATGGAGTTAAATTGAGGGTGAAAGACACCATTGCCTTTGCAACAGGTAAAGCGGAACTCCAGGAAAATTTTAAGGTTTTCCTACATAAAATTGGCAAGCTTGTTGCCGGTCTGGGGCTTAAGGTAACTGTTGGCGGTCACACGGATAATGTCCCCATTAAAACAACAAAAACGTTTTCCAGTAATTGGTCCTTGTCAACAGCCCGGGCTGTTTCAGTGGTCGAGTACTGGCAGAAAAAATTTCCGATTCCGGCTGAAAACCTTGCCGCAGCAGGGTTTGCCGATGGTGATCCCGTTGCCTCAAATGATACTCTTGAAGGCCGGGCAAGAAATCGGCGGGTGGAAATTTATATTAAAACAAGCAAAGACATGCCGGCGTTTGAAGGCATAAAAAATATATTGGAATAATCGTAAGTGTAGATAAGGAGTAAGCATGACAAACGGATATCCTGAAGGTGAAAGCCGGCGACAGGCAGTGCGGGTGGAGGATCGTGTCCTTTTATCTGTTTCTCCGGTAACGCCCGAAAAATATGCTGCACTGGAAGAAGATTTTGAACGTGGTATACCACCTTATATTCAGGAAGGACTTTCGGAAATACAAATGTATGTTGGAACTCAGACTGCTTTAGGCCGTATCCAGACTAAGGACGCGGATCTTGGTAATTTTTTGCGTCACCTCGACACCAAGGTCAACATGGTGCTGCAAAAGCTTTCAGGAAAAAATTCACCGTTTGAAAACCTCACACTCCATGAAGTTACCATCAGTAGTACAGGCCTTTCTTTTCAAGCCAAAGAGGCGATGAACCAAGGCGCCAAAGTCGAGCTCAATGTCGTCCTGTTACCGGACTATGCTTATATTTATTGTCTTGGTGAGATTGTCGGATGTAAGAAAAATACTGATGAGGGAGGCGATCCTTTTTCCATCTCCTGCAAATTTTCTCTTATCATGGAAGAAGATCGAGAGAAACTTATGGAGCATAATTTCAAAATGCAGAGCTTAGCACTGCGGAATCGCAGGAGAAGCCGGGAATAGGTTCCCTCTAAGTTAACTAAAATTCTACAGTTGATGAGACTTTACTCACCTTGTTTTGAAATTCTTCCGTCACTAAATCAACATCCTCCAGACTTGCTATAACCCGTGGGGTTATGAGGATAATCATTTCCGTTTTGTCTTTAGAATCTGTTTCTTTGCCAAAGAGATAACCTAGAAACGGTATGTCGCGGAGATAAGGAACGCCCGTACCTCCTTTTGTGCTGCTCTCGCTGATGAGACCACCAATCACGATGGTTTGTCCATGCTGAACGGTTAGTGATGTGGAGACACTTCGCTTGAAAAAAGAGGGTAATTGTTCGTTCCCGACTGCTACTGGATCACTTGCTTGTGAAACCTCTTGGTCTATATCCATACTGACAAGTCCACGTTCATTGATGTGAGGGGTGACGGAAAGAATTACCCCGGTGTTTCTATATTGGATGTTTGTGCGGAGGAGAGGATCAGAATTACCGGTTGTTTCATAAAGTGTCGATGCTACTGGAATTTCCTGAGAAACATTTATTTTTGCCTCTTTGTTGTCAGATGCAAGAAGAGTGGGGGTTGAGATAATATTTACTTTATTTTTTGTGGCAAGGGTGGAAAGAGCGGCGTTCCATTTCTCGGATTCGCCAATAAAATATTGCAGCCCAGCGTAGACATTCCCATTACCTAAAGCATCGCCTGCAATAGAGCCCCAAGTTTCATTCTGAGAATTAGCACCAACAGGATCTTGAGCATTCCAGACCATGCCGAGTTCAAATTTGTCTTCAAGTTTAAAGTCAGCAATTTTCACTTCAATAAGCACCTGGCGAGGGAGAACATCCAGCTCTTTCAGGATGGACTCGACTATCCGATAGTCTGAGGGAATCGCCTCGATTATCAGTGAGTTACGTATTTCATCGGCAATGATTTTGACTTCGTGACGTAATGTGCCTGAGCCGCTGGTCTGTTTACTGCTCGCCGTGGTAACAGTTGTTTTACTGTTATCCTTGGGAGGTGTAATTTTTAAAAAAGGATTAGAGGAGTTATCTTGTTTTCCTTTTGTACCCAAAGTTTTATCCGTAGCATCGGTCTTTGTTTTTTCCTTTGTTGTGCTGGCAGGCGATGTGCCGAATACCTGGTTTAAGAGTCCTGTAAGTTCCTGGGCTTCGCCATTTTTTACCGAGTAGACATATATACGTGGTTCCACTTCCTCGCTGGGCAGATCCACTTGTTGGACTAAGGGAGCAACCTTGTCAAGCATGGCTGGATTGGCGCTGATGGCAAGAATCATATTGAGTTTTTCCATGGCCATGAGCTGAATACCGTTTTTACCAAGGACGTTATAGCCTTCGAGAATATTTGAAAGGACATTTACACATTCGGCTGCATCAATATTGGTCAGGGTGAAAAACCGGTGTTGTGCTTTATCAAAAACATTGACGTCAAATACCTCCACCAACCTCAGAGCTTTGACTATATTGACACCCTTATCTACTAAGAGCATGGTGTTTGACTCTTGATGTGAAATGATACTTCCTGCAGAAGATATAAAGGGCTGCAGAAGTTTGGTCATTTCGGCTGCAGCGATATAATTTAAAGGAATGATTTGAATAATTATCCGTTGGCCTGGAGGGATGTCGTCAATATTTCGACCAATGCGGGTTGGCAGGGAGAGCCTGGCGGCATTTTGTGTGGGACTGATACGGAGCAGAGCGCCTTCTTGTACTGCTGTCAGGTTATTGGCTTCGAGAATTTGATAAAAGGTCGGTAAAAGATCAGACTGCTTTAAACGGCCGGCAGTGTGGATGGTCACCATTCCTTTTACTTTTTCATCGATTATGTAGTTGAAATCCAAAAGGTCGGCCATGGTGCGAATAACTTCATAGAGGTCTGCGTCATCAAAATTAAAGACAATCGTACCCCTCTTTTCATCCTTTGGAGGTTCAACTACAATAGGTTCCTCAGAAGCGGTGGTTGAGTTCCTGTGTTTTATATTTTCATTGGCTTGCGTAACCTGAGAGGATTTTTCCGTCATGGGGCGTTTTTGAGAGCGTGGAGTTACCCGGCGCTTGACAACACCAAATGGAGTTTCTACCAATTCAAATTCATTTGAATTGGCAATAGGCTTTGGCGGTGACCATTTTTTTGGTGCTTGTCTGCGGCTGTCCTCAGTTACTTCAGAATTTTGTACGTCTATTCGATCCGTCTGCTGTGTTTCAATTTGAGCAGGTTCATGAGCCGAACAGCCGAGAAAAACCGGCAAGCAAACAAATAAAATAAGAAATAGTATAGGGCGATAGAATAATAGATGTTTCATGAAATTATTTTCTTTTTCTCCGTAAATTCCCAAAAGGGGTCTTGACGATTTCATACTCTCCATTGCCTTGGTTCTCCTCAACTCTTGGAGATGGTTGTGATTGCTTGGTAGGATTTTTGTCAGCACTTACTACTGTTGTAGTATTGCTGCTTTTCTTTTTTGATTTTGATGGTGTAGAGGCGGAGGCACTATTATTTTTACCCGGTTTCTGGTCGTACAGAAGGATGGCGTGTTTTTTCCCTTTGTCCTTTATGATAAGCCGGTCTTCTTCAATGGCAAAATCTTTCAAATTACCAATGGACTGTCCTTCTTGGATCCAGATAAATTTTTTGTCGCCTTTTTTCCTCTTTGGATTCCGAATAAGGGCCATTTTTTTATCTTCCGTGAAAATAATTCCATCTAGAACAATTCTTTTACCCGAGATCTTTGCTTGGGTCGATTTAACTTCAATTTGCTCCTCATTTGGTTCCTCTGGAATTTTCTCCATCCTGTCTTTGGCAAAGAGGTTTTTCCGAGCAACATCTTCAAAGGTGGGCTCTGGCGGCATGTTGAACCGTGCCAAGGTGGAAGTCGATTTTTTCATGGAAGACGTCTGCTTGGAAGGTTGTGCTTTTGGCTGAGACTCCTCAGGAGCAGTCCATGTCCTATATGCTTGCACACTGAAAAAAAACATAACCATTGCCAGTAATATGTTTGTCGCCCATAGTTTCATATTCATAATTTATTTCTCCTCCAAAGAGGGAGGAACCGGCATATATCCTTCCACTTTCACTGTCGCCTGGACAAGATCCGTTGCACCATCTTGATTGATACTTTTTAAGCGTAAATCGGAAATACGCAGGAGAACGGAGGAGTCTTCTATTTGATACATAATTTCTTTTAATTGTCGCATGGATCCTTTGAAGGAACATTGCACAGGCACGGTCTGGTAATTGTTGTCATCGGTCTTTTGGGGCTTTAAAATACGCATGGTTCTAATCTCCACACCTGCCCGACCAGCTATTTTTTGCAACCGGTTTTGAACATCAACCATGGCCAGAGAAACCGTTTCTCTTTTAATTAAAACCGCCTCTGCCCTTTTGATTTGCTTTTCAAGTTCAAAAAGGCTTTGCGCTAATTCTTTTTTTTCGTGCAAAGAGTGTTGATATTTTGAGATGGCTTTTTGTTTTACAGCAATTTCTTCTCCTGATCCAAACTGAGTCAGGCTGGATGAAAAGCGATACAATATACCGGCCGCCAGTAGGATAGAACCAACAAGGAGTATGATTTTGCGTTCTTTTGAAAGTTGCAACATTGGCTTCATTTATGCCTTTTAGATTTGCGGCCTAATAACCTTGTTTAATGTCAAAAGAGATTTTGAATATTTCTTTTCCATCTTTCCGTTTGGTAATGGTTGATTTAAACACCACGTTTTCAAACAATGCTGATGTTTCAAGTATTGGGATTATTTCTGTGGCGGAATCGGTAAAACCATCCACCACAACGGATTCATTTTTAACAGTAATGTCTCGAAGCCAGGATGTTTCGGGCAAACTTCTACTTAATTCATTCAATACATTCAACAAAGAGGTGCGATTGAGGCGCAAGGTGTTTAAAGCTTTAACCTGTTCTTCCAATAAAGTTGCCTCTTGGCGCAGTGTTTCAATGTCTCCCGATGCCACGCGCAGCCTGGCGAGTTCATCATCCAATTTATTCACTTGGAGTTGCTGACGAAGGAGGAAACTGCCAGCCCAGGCTATGCCAGAAAGGATCGTTAAAGAAAGGAGGGCGATTAATAAAAATAAACCGAACCGACTTGGCTTTTTTCTAAACGCCGGCGGCAGGAGGTTAACCGGAGTTGCGGCTTTCTCAAGACCCATAAGAGCAGTGCCAAATGCCGGTAAAAACTCTTCACCTGTAAGTCCTGCCTCCTTAATATTTATGGAACGTGGCACAAAAGACGCATGTTTTTTACAAAGAGGTAGAAGGTCTGTTTCAGATCTTGCCCCACAAATAAGAAGAGGAAGCTTGTCTCCTTGCGCAGACTGCTTGTAAAGACTGTTTAATTCCTCTTCCAATGCCTCTGAAATAGTGCTCCCACTTTGCCACTGACGGGCATACTCTAAGTTTTTACCGGTCAACAGGGCAAGGTCGAGTGTTGAGCCATTGTCCAAAAGAAAAGCCCGTTGGTTTTGGTCTGATATTTTTTCAAGATGGGCAATGGCATTTGCCGTGGCACTGGAAACAGATTGAATGCCTGAAACATCACCCACCGTGGCCAATAATGCCATGTATGGGTCCATGCTCGTCTTTTTAATAACTGTAAGAAGTGCCTTTAGAGTGCTCGTTTTTTTGTCTTCTTTGATTACCGTGGTATCAAAATAAACTGCACCTGCTGGCAGAGGGACAAATTTCTCCATCTCGTATTTAAGAGTTCCTTGCAGATTCTCTTTCACCGCCAGAGGCATCTCAATTGTTCGCATGACTGTCATGCCGGTGGGAATACAAATGAATATCGCCGCAGAACTCAGGCCGTATTGATCCAGAAAGTCTTTAATATGGGCACCAGCTGCAGCCAGTCGCGTTTCATTATTTTCAGCTGACAATGCAATTCGCGTCTGGGCCAGAACTTTTAATCCTCCGAGTCCTGCCTGTATGCTAACAATGTGTATTTTTTCATCGGTAATATCGATACCGACACTGGTCTGAGTAATCATCCCATTATCCCTGTAAATGCTATCCTTCAAGCCATTGCAGGAGACGGTACTGTTTTTCGCTCTTTTCATCAAGCATTACTACAGCCCGTATCGTTTTCTTGGTTTTGCTGTCCTTGATTTCACCCGTGACCGTAATTGTGTAATAGGGAGTTAGCTTTAAGGTGATATAAGGTGTAAAAAGCTGAAATATTTCTGGTCCTACTACCTCTTGGAATTCTCCCAAAGATGTAAAATCTTTAATTTCTCGAAAGGTTAATACATCGTTAACAAGTTCCTCGTTCATTCGTGGCAGGGAATTCAGCATTTCTCTTGAGGCGGCGTTAATATTTATCTTCTGGTAATCGAAAGCTTTACTCTTTGAGCTTGATGTTTTGGGCTTGCTTTTCATCTTGTCGTCAGGAGGAAGAGCGGTAACCAGTTCTTTTAACTTTGTATCAAATATTTCTTGGGTGATACCCCGGACCAAAAGGAGTTCTTCAGCAGAGGAAAAGGGCCCGTTTTTACAAGGATATGGGTCGGGTAGGTTATTATAATAATCGTTCTCTGCACCGTTCAAACGATGTAAATTGTCAGTATCCCGCCAATCGATAATTGAATCGATAATGATATTTTGTTCCTGAGTGTCAATTCCCATACCATTAAAAATAAATCGTAATAACTGAGGTTCCACTTGGTTGATGTTTATCTTGCCCGCTTCATTGTCTATATGTGCCCTGAAAGCACCTACATCAAAGGGAATGACAGGTGGTTCAATGTTTAACCTGAAAGCATTATTATATGTGTCTTCTTCTGCAGACGTTGCCGGTCTGGTTTTCGTCTCATTATTTTTTTTTAACAGACCTGCGATGGTTGTGTAGATTCCAGCCTCTGCGATTGTCCGGGCCTGAATTTGTTCCATAAAATTTCTGGTAATACGGATTTCAGTGCGCATGGTATAGCAAAATTCGCCTACAATTACCATGAGAAGAGTAAGCACCCAGAGGACAAGGAAAAGGGCGATACCTTTTTGTGAGTGAAGAATATGCGGTGCCATACGTTTCATTTTTTCTGTTCCTCAACAGAGAGGTGAAGGGGAACAATTACAGAGTCTATAGGGCTTCCTTCGTGTTCCTGTAGGCTGATTTTGATGGCCAGCGGCAATCCTATTTCCCCCTCAGGTGGCCAATGTGTATGCCATACATATTCATCTTCATTATTTTTGGGTAGTTGGAGAAATGAAAATGAGATTGCATACATGCCGTGCAGCAATTCTTGCATATCATCTATCTCTGTGTTGCCAGTATCATTCTCTTTGATGAAGGCAATTGGTTTTTCCCAGAAGAGAAGGTCCATCCAATCTTGCTGATATTTTACGGCGTATTGGACAAATACCGCTCCTTGGCTATTTTCTGGAACCAGGCTTTTCTGTGAAGTAAATGCGAGAGAGTCATTTTCGCCGACTAGGGGTGGCGGGATTTCACTTGTATAGACTTGGTTGGGTATAAGAATTGAAGAAACTTGTCTTCGTAACAATTGCAAGACAATCCTTTCTTTTTGTCCAGTTCCTTGTTCACCTTTTTCCCAAGCTCTGATACCCATGCGAAGAGACCCATAGGCGAGAACAACAATAAGTGCAACAAGGGTGAGAGCGAGGAGGAGTTCGAGGAGAGTGAAGCCTCCACTACGAATGGGTGCCAAAACGTTTGTCGTTTTTATAGGATCCGCTTGTTGATCATTATGAGATGAAATTCCCTGGAAGTGAAAGGTCATATACTCTCTTGTTCTATTGGTGGCGGTGCAATTCTGATGGTACTGAGTGAATAATTACGTGTTTTTTTCCCATGTTGCCAAGATACGGTCAGAGAATATTGAATAGATTGCAGAAGAGGTCGATAAGTGTCCGGAGAATCATCTGCAAGTGGCATTATCGAACATGACCAGTGAAATTGATCATCAAGGGTTCCCTCCAAGGTGGTTTCTTCTTTGGGGGCCGTGAGTATGATTTCCGTCAATTTTTCATCGGCAAGAAGAACAGCACGGGTGTGGTCTTCAGCGAGACGGGCTGATCGTAAGCCACCTGCAAAGAGTTCCATTACAGCCACTAAAGCAATGCCAAGAACCATGGTGGCCACCATGGTTTCCATAAGGGTGAATCCATATTGGTTCATTGCTATCAGGCTTGGTGTGTTATTTTTCATTGCTCAGCTGATATGGTGGTTCGGCCGGTAATTCTGTCAACCGTAAGGAACCAGGAGGTGTCTTTATTGTTGATGAGTGATAGTTGTCCCCCGCTACTGCCTCCACTGGGATAAAAGTTGATGTTGAATTTTTCTCGTCGTTCTACATCTTTGAAAAAGACGGACTCTGGTAGTGTATAAATAATGGAATGTTGGGTTGCAGGCTGATCTTTTGATTCTGGATCTACCTTTTCTTCTTTCTTTATCAAGGTTACCTGTTGGGTGTTCAGGTCAAAGGTGCTTTGATATACCTGGTTTTCTGTTACTGCCCGACTTCTGGCATC
Source organism: uncultured Desulfobulbia bacterium (assembly GCA_964443295.1). GTDB lineage: Bacteria > Desulfobacterota > Desulfobulbia > Desulfobulbales > CG2-30-60-27 > CAYUCH01. The sequence goes on from CAYUCH010000020.1 coordinate 20,281, forward strand.
GCGCAAGAGAGCGGCAGTCTGTTTGGCAGCGGTTTTAACTCGAAGTGAAGGCAGGCTGCCGGTCAACCGAGGCCCTACTAAAGTGGCCATGATGCCAATAATAAAGAGGACAACGAGCAACTCAAACAGGCTAAATCCACTGTTGCCCTCTTTGGTCGCGTCAAAGAAACATAACATTATTCAAGGTTTTTCCAGCTGACCACATCCATATCTTCCCCTTCACCGCCTGGTTGGCCATCGGCTCCCAGAGAAATCAGGTCGAATTCTCCATGTTCGCCTGGGGCTTGATAAACATACTCATTACCCCATGGATCAAGGGGAATCTCTTTAGGCAAATATGGTCCGTCCCATTTTTTTAATTCGGATGGTTTTTCACGAAGCACATTGAGGCCCATATCTGAAGTAGGATATTTGCCAATGTCGAGTCGATAAGTATCCAGTGCTGTTTCAAACATGGATATCTGGGCTTTTGCTGCTTTTTGTTTTGATTTGCCAACCTTGCCGAACATCTTGGGACCAACGAGGCCAATAAGAAGCCCAAGGATGGTTACGACAATTAATATTTCAATAAGGGTAAAACCGCGGTTATTGCTTGCTGCAGAAGAGTATCTGTTCATTCTGTTTCCTTTATGATTCTGGTACGTTGTTTTCAAGCAGTCTTCAGTAATTATTTATATTGGCAGGTCGTTCATGCTGAAAATAGCCATCAACATGGAGATGACAATAAAACCTACCACAAGCCCCATGAAAAGTATGAGGGCGGGTTCCAGTAAACTGATGAACCTTTTTACCAAATTCTGGACAATTTTTTCATAACTTTCAGCCACTTTCATAAGCATGGTATCAAGCTTACCTGTCTCTTCACCTACGGTGATCATTTGGACAGCGAGGGAGGGGAAATGGGAAGTGTCTTCTAAGGGGGCTGAAAGCCGTTCACCCTTTTTGACTCGATCCTGAACATGTTGAAGAGATTCAGTGATAACCTTGTTGCTCATTATGTCCTGAACCAGAGAAAGAGCCTGCAGGATTGGTACACCACTTTGCAGAAGAGTACCCAAGGTTCGAGCAAAACGTGCTGTTTCGAGCTTGCGGATCAGGTCACCCCATAAAGGTGTTTTCAAGAGAATGGTGTCCATGCGCATGCGTCCTTTTGGGGTATTAATAATTCTACGGAAGGAAATTGCGGTAATGGCAAGTAAGCCCAATAATAATGGCCACCATGTTTGTAGAAGACTGCTCACTGCAAGGAGAAACTGTGTGGAAAGAGGAATAGCTCCTCCCATATCGTTAAATATCATGGAAAATTTTGGAATGACATAGGTCATGAGAATGATAATGGAAATGCCACCCACTGAAACAACAAAGAGCGGATAGATGAGTGCTGATGTGACAGATTCGCGCAATTCCTGCATAGTTTCCAAAAAATCTCCCATGCGGTTAAGAACCGGTTCCAACACTCCACCTGCTTCACCGGCTCGAACCATGTTCACGTAAAAACGTGAAAAGGTCTTCGGGTGCCTTGCCAATGCATCTGACAGAGCGCCACCCCCCTCCACTGTCTGGAGAATATCTTCAAGAATAGTTTGCAACTCTTGATTGTCAGAAGCTTTCATCATAATGCCCAAAGCACGATCAACCGGTAAGCCAGCTTCTAATAGTGCTGCTAGATCCTGGGTGATGAGCATAACGTCTTTCTTGGAAACTCTTGCAAAGCGAATACGTTTGGAGAGGTCGGCAAAAGGTAGGTTGATTTTGTTTTTTGAAGATTGAACTCGAATGGGAATAAAGCCCATTTTCTGCAATTGGGAGACTGCTGCAGACTGGTCTGTCGCTTCAATAGAAGATTGAACCACTTTGCCGGTTTGGTCGGCGGCTTTATAGGAAAATGTTGGCATTACTTCTCCAGGGTGACCCGTAAAACTTCGGAGATGGTTGTCATGCCTTCACGTACCATGCGCCATCCATCTTGCCGCAGAGTTGTCATGCCGTTTGCCAAAGCAGTGTCTTTAAGCCGTTCGGTAGTGGCTTGCTGGTTAATATCGTGTCGTATTGCTTCATTCACTGCCAGATATTCAAATATTGCCTTACGTCCACGATATCCGGTGTGTCGACATTTTTCACAACCTTCACCTGCTAAGAAAGAGGTCTTGGAAATTTCTTCATCGGTTAGGTGCATGGATTTTATGAGCTTGGCTTCTGGTGAGACCTCCTTTTTACAGGTCGGACAGTTAATCCGAACGAGTCGTTGGGCCAGAATGCCAAGTACAGTGGAGGAAAGGAGGAAATTCTCCACTCCCATATCAAGGAGTCGCGTAACTGCTCCAGCTGCGTCGTTAGTATGTAAAGTGCTGAAGAGAAGGTGACCTGTAAGGGCTGATTGGATAGCAATCTGGGCGGTTTCCTGGTCTCGGATTTCGCCTACTAATATGACATCCGGATCTTGTCGGACTATTGAACGCAGGCCATCGGCAAAATTGAGACCGATTTTGGGATTGACCTGTATTTGGTTAATTCCGGCAAGTTGATATTCAACCGGATCTTCCAAGGCAATGATTTTAAGCTCTGGTGAGTTGATTCTGGCCAGCGTGGTATAGAGAGTAGAGGTTTTTCCGCTACCGGTTGGACCAGTAACCAGTATCATACCGTAGGGTTGGGAAATAAGCTCCTCGTACTGGTTTTTTGTTTCTGAAGCAAAGCCTAACTGGTCAAGGTCCAAGACCAGAGTGTCTCTATCTAATATACGGAGTACCAAGCTTTCGCCGAAGAGAGTAGGGATGGTGGATACCCTGAAATCAATGTTTTTATCGCCGATTTTGAGTTTGATCCTGCCGTCCTGGGGAAGACGCCTTTCGGCAATATCGAGCTTTGCCATAATTTTTACACGGGAAATAATGGCGGCCTGCAGTCGAGTAGGAGGATTTTCTATTTCATGGAGAACGCCATCTAGACGATATCGGACTTTGAATTCATTTTCAAATGGTTCAAAATGTATGTCAGATGCCTTGATTTCAACGGCGTTAATGATCAGTCGATTAACCAATCTTATGATCGGCGCTTCCGAAGCCATATCCCGTAAATGGTTAATATCATTATCAGCATCAATGGTGATATCAATTATATCGCGATCCGCTTCCTCAATGATTTTTTCCATTGAATGAGAGCCAGTGCCATAGAGTCTTTCAATTGCATCAAGTATATCTTCCTTTCGACCAGCTATGGGGTGAATGTCAAAACCATAGGCAAGGTGGAGAGCATCAAGCGTAAATCGATCATCAGGATCAGCAATGGCAATTGAAAGAATGTTTTTTGTGAGCTCTAGCGGTACGAATGAAGATTGTTTCATATAGGACATAGACAAATTCTCTATGTGCACCGGCTCTTTTGGATATTGTTGAAAGTTTAAAAGTTCCATGAAATGTATGACTGATATTTAATTGATGAGGTTCCAAAAAGTTGTTTGAAAAAAATATTGTACACTACATTAATATACATTCACTAATATTGCTATAGAGCTCAAAATATGGGATAGTCGGGGAAAGTATTTGTAACTATCTGAAATTATTGGACGCTATTTATAGCTTTGAGATTTTGGAATTATGTGCCTTTTTATATCTTGATGTGGCTGTTCATTATCTCAATTGGTTTGACTTTTATTCCTGAGATTGCTATTTTGTCAACAATCTGAAAGAGATAATTAACTATTTATTCTGTTGACATTTGCCTGGAGGGCTGCTAAAAAAGAGGGAAGATTATCTTTGGTTGCTGTTAAAACCTTGCAGCACTAAGGGTACGATCTTTTACAAAGCCATTAACAAGGGGTGCTAACGTCCCCCTTGGCGAGCACTTCCTGCGGTTTCAGAGCCCCGTTGATGGGGCTCTGATAACCGTAAAAAAGAGGAAGGCTCAGGCAGGAGAGGGATGTTGGGGTTGATTAAGAATAACAATTTTTAAAAGAAGGGGGTGCCACAACAAGAGCCGAACAAGAACTTATTGTAGGGGGGCGTAGAAGTTAAGCTTTTTAACCATCAACCTAGTATTGCACGTCGCACATTCAGTATGTGCGGCTCAACCATGAATCAGCTTGAAGAGGAGTATGCAATGAGAAGGAAAAAGTTTTTTGCCTGTGCATCTGCAATCTGGGCCGTACTTCTGGTGGTCCTGATGGCCACATCGGCCATGGCTATCAATCAGACATCCCGTTCTGAGGAGATGATCGCCAATAGTACCTGCGATTTTGCAGGATCTACAACATATATCTTTACACAGGATGACTACAATATCATCGTAGCCTACCTGAATGCTAACGAGTTTGTACAGATCAGGGCTGCCCTGAACGGTACAGATATCGATCCAAGTTCTGATGTTCCAGTACTTTGTGAGCCTATCACCAACCCACTTTTCGATGGCACCGGCCTTGGCGCCATGGGTGGAGATATTCCTGATGATCTCGTAGTTCTTGATACTTTGGGCGTTGAGGTTTCCGATATGTCCAACGTTGCCGGTATTCTTGCCGGTATTGGTGCCAGCAATGACGGTGCTGCTGCTGATACCATTCCTGACGTAACCGCTTATGTATATGGTGCTGACGGATCTCAAATAATCACCATTTACATCACCGACATCCAGGCTGCTGACGGTATTGATAACTCCGGTGCCACAACAGACTGGGAAGACGCTTCAAACTTTCCTTGGGTAAAAATTGGTCTGTGGGACGAAGTTGGTGCCGACGGTGGAACACAGACAGCTCAAGTAGGCGATGACGAGTTCGGTACTGCTATCTGCGCCGATGTACATGACTTCGGTGGTCTCAGCAAACTTACCCTGTCAACTGACTTTGATCCTGTAACTCTTACAGTTACTGGTTCTGACAACGAAATTGGTCACTTCATCGTTGCTGATGCTTTTGTACTGGCTGACTGTGCTGATGACAAAGCGGCTCCTGAATTTTGTGATCCTCCAACTACTGAGATTGAACTCTGTGCAGTTGCAGCCCAGGGATGTCCTCCAACAAACTTCTACTGCTTTAAAGTCACCGGTACTGAGTGGCCTGATTCAGGCATGATTGATGTTGTTGTTCGTTCCAATGGTGCTGCTGACGGTGCAACCGATCAGGCTGGCGTTTACTTTGAAGACTTTACCCTGCGGGATGAAGACAACGTAGTTATCATTCCTAGTGCAGTTTCCTATCTCAGTGCTGGCGGTGCTGTACTTGCACAGACTGCTTATGATGATTGCGATGATTACCAGTGGCAACAAGTTGTTATTACTTTTGATGCAGCTGACATCGTAGCCGCCGGTATTAATAACAATGAGCTTCGTGTATGTATTGACTACCTTGTTAATCCAGATGAAGCAGTTGCTGATACAGATGTACGTTTCTGGACACAAGCAGGAACCCAACCTTGTGGCTCTCTCTGGCCTTCCAGCATGCGTACAGCAGCTGGCTTGGTTGAGTGTGGCGGCCTGAGCGACTCTCTGTACTTCCCATATGTAATCACCGGTTCTGCTCCTTGGGGTGCTGGTATTGCAACAGTTAACTTGGGATATGACGGCACCAATGGTGTTGCTCCTGCTGACATGGAAGTTATGGTAACTGTTACCGATAGCACTGGTACTGAGTGCACCATGACCAAAGACGATTTCACCACTACTACATGGAACACTATGGTAGAGGATATCGTAGCTGATCTGTCCTGCACACCTGCAGCTGGCGCTGCTTGGATGGACATCACATCTAACTTTACCATCGACGGTTGGCTGTTCTTCACCGATGGTAACGGCTTTGCTGGATCCAATGCAAGGCTGGACGGCGCTGATGATGATGGACAATAAAAATCATCAGTTCCAAGCTTAGTTACATAAGCTGATTATAAGGTGGGGTCTTCTTGACCCCACCTTTTTTTTTATTCTCAAATTTTCCCATTCATTGTATATTCCTCTCAGATTAACTAATATTTTTTTTCAAAAAGATGTCCTGCGAGTCCTGTCATTACAATAAGTTAATAGGGTTTTTTCTTTGAATACAAATCACACTTGGTTTTCATTAAATTACCTATGGATTTCCACATTATTACTTTGCCTGATTTCCCCTGGCATTGTTATTGCGCAGGAATTCAGCCCTCTTTTTTTTGACGGTGCACATTGGAGAGTTAAAGCAGAATATATACAACCTGAGGACGGACCACGAAGGGCAGGGACAATTTTTTGGAACTTTAATGTATCACGCCTTGCTCAATCAGTTGAGAATTATTATTATTTATTGACTGTAGATTCAGATTCCGAAAAAAACTTACCCAAGGCGTCCATGTATTTTAACAGATCATCACAACTGGAAAAGGTGGTTGTGTACAGACAGAGACGTGGCAAAATGTATACAAAAATATATTCCGGCTTAAAAGAGAAACCATTTTTTGCGGATGAAACAATTTTGCCCATAGACTTTCCAGTTATGCCTCTCATTATTTCTGAAACCAAGAAAGTTGTCGTACGAGAAAAAATAGGTGAAGGTCTTTTCGTGAATCGAGTTGTGAAACAGGATGTTCTTTTGCTTGATGAGTTTACCTCCCCTGATAACAAGAAAGATGAAACTAAATACTTAGAAGTTAAGTGTTATAGTAAAAAAGAGTTTACTCAGCGTTGGAATCCGTCTTATCCTTGGCCGGTTTCGGGAAAAAATTCGACCATGGATTATTATTTGGTGTTACCGTGAAATTCATACAATATTTTGTTTTTTTTCTATCAGTAGTTCTCTTCATGATTTGCAATACAGCCTTTTCAGTAGCAGCTACCTACGAGGCTACCTATTTGCCTTGGTCTGGTTACTGGTGGCCCTTTTCAGAAGGCAAGCTTGCCAGAAAAATCGGTAGTAAATATTCCCCCCTGCAAAAATATGACTTTGTAGTTAATGGAAATTATTATGGTGGTGTCTATGCTGAAGGATTGAGACGCTATTATGACACGGATGCACTTCACTGGTATGGGATGTGTTTTAACTGGGCCTGTTCCAGTATTCTTGAAGATGAGCCTGTTAAGAAGGGAATATTCCAAGATGAAATTTTTACAATACACGACAAAAAAGGACTGCTTGCTGCGGCTTATGATGGGGCATTGTACACCCGTAGTTCAGTGGAAGAACCTGAAAATTTTCATGCCGCTTTAGAAAATTTCATTCGAGAGCAAAAGGTTCCTGTCGTGATGAACCTCCACTACAATAATGAATTTTGGGCTTATCCAATCTATAAGTATGACATGGTATACAGCGAGGTAGGCGATACCAGAACCTACACAGTTACTATATACTACGCCAATGATGCTGTTGACTCCAATTTCATTGGTATTGATGTGGTCAGCAAAACCTATGAGTATTATTTAAAGCTTGATGGTGACATTATTACGGAAAGTGGCTGGTTGCTTGATGCTGGAGATATTCCACCACGTCATGTTTATGATGTGTACGGCACTTATTGCAGTAATGCCACCCTTGATTACAACACTATTAAGAACATTGTTTTGACTGATGACGATGAATTTGAGGAAAATAATCTTATTGATTCTTCTGTAAATATTTCAAGCGGTGGCTACAAACTTTTGGCCATAGATGCTGATTATTATTTCATTTCTATGAAGCAGGGCGATGAGGTCGATGTTCGGTTGGATGACCAAGGCAACAACCTTACTCTCAATTTCTATTCACCTGATCAGTCATTAATCCAGTCATCTACTAGTGGTGACATTGAAACTTTGGTAGGTGATATTGATGGCACTTTTTTCGTTGAAGTGAATGGTGCTGATTTGAGTAGTCAGCCCGACTATGAGCTTTTTGTGCAGCACAGGATGCAACATCAAGGTCTGTTTCCAATGAAACCATCAGGATCCTGGATTACTGAACTTGCTATGCTGGCGACTGAAGATGAGTCGGGTAGGTCTGTTGCCACACTGATGGATAAAGATGGGATTCCGGTTGCAAGTAGTTCGAATTTCACCGCAACTGGCAAACATATTCAATCAAATCTACATGAAGAATTCGGCATTACCGATTCTACAGAAGGTTACCTGCGCATTGACTCTGATAGCCTTCTCAGTGGTTATCAATCTATCACGGATGGCACATATATGTCTTTAGCTGCCAACTTTATCCCTGTAGACACTGCAGCAGATGAATTATATTTCCCTAATTTCGCCAGATCGAACGGTTGGCAGACAAATTTTGGATTAATTAATATTGGTGATACATCGGAACAAGTAATCCGAAAAGCCTACGATCAAAATGGTGCTTTAGTTTCCACAGATACTATTGACATAGAAGCTGGCGCATTGATCGAGTCTGATACCGCTACATTGCCTGTTTTGACAGCTGAAGCAAAATCTATGAGTGCAGAAACTGTGAGCGGTCGTGACACGTTGGTTGGATATATAGAGTTTCTTGATCCTTCATTCGGTTCACGGGGTAGATGTCTTGTACCTCTTGATATGGGAGGTTCGCAGAAATTATTGCTACCCCAGGTTGCCATGGATGAACATTGGTGGACAGGTGTCGCTTTGATCAACCGTGGTGTTTCTGATACGGTTGTGACTGCCAAGGCGTATGATGTCGAAGGTAATCTACTTGGGCAGGAGGATTTTGCCCTAAAAAGAAATCAACATTGGCCTCGCATGATTTACGATATAATTCCGGAGATAGAATCTGCTGATATTGCCTCTATGGAATTTATCGCAGACATGCCTTTGTCCGGTTTTGTGGTGTATGGTACTGCTACCACTATTCAACTAGCCGGCATGTCTTTATCTGGAACAGGATCGACCACCTTAACCTTGCCAGGAATTCAGAGCAATGAGCTTTGGTGGACGGGCGTTGCTGTTATGAATGACAGTGATCTTGCCACGGATGTGGTTTTAACCCTTCATAGAAGTAATGGCCAAATACTGGCCCAAGAAACCAGAACTCTTCAACCCCACCAGAGAATGGCGGAATTATTACAGTGGATTTTTGGTGAGTCACTCGCATCAGGGGCAGATTATTTTTCTGCAGAATCAGCTAATGGCCAGCCATTATCAGGTGTTTATATTATGGGTACCATAGACGGCAATCTTTTGAAGGGGGATTTGATCCAGTAATTTGCACTTGTATTACTTTTTCGTTCAATAAACATTTAATATTTGGTGATTAGAGTATGAGACTCATTCAAAGAAGTATGTGTTGCTTTTTTTTGCTAGGTGTTTTTGTGTCAACTGTTTCTGCAGCAGAGAAGGTGCAGACTGGAAAGGCCACCAAAGTACCCACAAAGGCGCCGGGATTTATGGAGGCTATTCCAAAAGGGGAATTAAAGATGAATGGTTGGCCTGTTCCCGATGTTACCAAAGCAAAACTTCTCCAGACACTTACCCGTGACGTTACCCCAGATATTGAGGGTGAGGAAACCAAGGTTGAAGTTTACTTAACACCTGAAGGGACTGTTTTTAATCGTTTCAGCATCAAAGGTAATTATTTTGAATACCTCATTGATACAGACGGAAAACAGCCCTTTGAGTATGCCATTATAGATACTATTGGAGATGGAAAATATAACTTAAAGAAAGAATCTGACAGTAGAATGTATATTCCTGCCTGGGTGAATTACGAAAGGAAAAAATTAAAGTAGTATTTATGCATTCGGCGTGGCAGTTTTTTTGTCATGGGAAGAGAGGTTCTCCCATCAAGGCTTTAATGAAAAAAGGCCCTTCTCAATGAGAAATGAGAAGGGCCTTTTATTATTTATTTTGTATCTTTTTTCATAAAAGGATTACCCAGAGTCGGCAAGAGGTTCAACCGCCACTGGTTGTTCTCCAGGAGCCACTCTTCATTGGATTTCATATTAAATTCAAAACCCATCATGTTGGATGTATATTTTACTATTGCCTTGGCTTTTTTCCCAGACTTATCAATAGCAACCTCTTGGATTGAATATGATTTCACCAAGATATTTGATGCCTTTATAAAACTGTCTTTAGCCTTTTTTTCCTGGTATGCAGTGGTGGTCATGTCGTACACCAGGGACCAGTTTTTTTCTGTTTTTGCTTGCCAAAGAGTCTGAATGTTTTCTTGGAGGCTCTTTTTCGATTGAGCTGTGGGACTTACAGTAGCACAGCCTGTGCTAAAAAGGAATAATGTGACTAACAGAGTAGCAGCAAAACGCTGAACGATCATTGGTCTTCTCCTGATATATTTTCTAATGCGCGCATTTTACGCATGGTTTCAGTTGAGTTTTTGCCGGGTTTTACAGGGTCACCTTGCTGTTTTTTCAACATTTCAAAGTACTCTAAGGGTGACATGTTTTTATATTTTGCCACTTCCTTTTCCGCTTCCTTGCGAGCTCTTTCTGCAATCAGTTTTCTACGTTGCTCCAGTTCTTGTTTCGAAATGGTAATAAACGTATCATTGATCAACTGAGCCATTTGTGGCTGATCAGCAACTGCATCATCTAAGTTCACGGTTGTATTTAATACGTTTGAAATTGTTTTATCTTGTGCGAGGGTGATCTTTACTTTGCCTAAAGAAACGCCACGTTGGGAGACTAAGAAAATACGGGGATCAGCTTCCAGCTCTTTTTTACTCACCACAGCCGATGGGCTGCAGAGGACAATGTCAATTCCAGCAATGGTCTTCTTTAAACGTAAGGTAGTGTCAAATAGGCATTGGGAAAGCAGGATTACTATATCAGCTTTTTTACGTACCTCAGGAATGAGTTTGCGCAGGGTTTCTTCAGGTGACAGTGCAGAAAATCGAGAGGATATTCTGGGATTTTTGAATTTCTCAAAGACATGTTCTGCAATCACTCCAACAACACCGACTTTAACTTCTCCAACATTCAGGATGGTATAGCGGCTACCAAGGGGGACTCCTGTCTTGCGCATGATAAGGTTGGAAGTGATCCATGGAAATTCAGCAGCAGCCTGCATCTCTTTTAAAAAATCAAAGCCATGTTGGAATTCCGATTTTCCAACGCACATGGCAGAATATTGCATCATATTCATGCCTTTAATGTGCAGATCAGCGCGTTCTTTAAATAAGCCGCCACTACGAGGAAAAACACGCCCTGTGTCAAGAAGGAGAACATTGTTTTCTTCGGAACGAACTTTTTCTACCACTGCTGCTCTGCGGGCAAGACCGCCCGCTGTTTGAGGTGTAGGGCCTCAATATTTGACCGGTTGTACCTGTCCCTGGACATCACCGGAATAGAGAATAGTCAGGGTGTCCGGCTGGTCTGCAAAGGTGGTTATGGGGAATAAAAGGAATGATGAAAAAATAAACACCGCAAAGATACTGACAAAATTTCGCACAGATTTTCTCCTAGAAATACACCGCAAATGCAGTTTTAATAATTGGAAATTAGTACGACATAAGAGGATACATGTATAAAGTAGTTTACTTAGAAAGGCAATGGAAAATTGGCGTGTGATCAATGGAAAATGGTTTGACTGGAGAGGGATTTCAGGGCTATATTGATATGTTACGCATTGAGAGTTTTTTGAAGCGATTGAATCAGTATACAAGCTGTATCGACCAGTGGTGATTTAGGTGGGAGGGATAAGATCCTTTTTAGATTTTTTGATCATGCTTTTTGTGCGGCGTGGTCTCATATTTGAAATGGTGAAACGCGAGATCGCCACTCAATATGCTGGGTCTTGGCTTGGCACGGTTTGGGCTGTCATTAATCCAATGGTGATGATCGCGGTGTTCTGGTTTGTTTTCGGATTTGGCCTTAAGGCGAAACCATTGAGTGACGTCCCCTTTGTAATCTGGCTCACTGCTGGCATGGCTGCCTGGTTCTGTTTTTCCGAAATTTTGGGAAGTGCAACCCGCGCGATTACCGGAAATCCTCACCTGGTCAAAAAAATCTTGTTTCCAACCTCTATTCTTGCGGTTGTTAAAATCATTTCATCCTCTGTTGGACATCTTATATTCTTGGTCCTTCTGTTAGCTTTGAGTGTGTTTTTAAACCACTCGCTTACCTATTATTGTTTGCAGTTCTTTTATTATTATTTGTGCATGGCGGTACTCGTTTTGGGCCTGAGCTGGATAACATCCTCTGCGAACGTATTTTTCAAGGATACTCAACAAGTCGTGGGACTTGTCTTACGCGTGGGTTTCTGGGCTACGCCCATTTTTTGGGACTACCATATAATGCCCGAAAAAGTGCAGCAGATTTTAAAACTGAATCCCATGTTTTACATAGTACAAGGTTATAGGAATTCTTTTGTCTACGCCGAGCCATTTTGGGACAATTGGCAGTTGGGAATATATTTTTGGACGGTGTCCCTGCTGATTTTTTTCTCCGGTGCCGTTATTTTTCGTAGGTTGAAGCCTCATTTTGCAGATGTAATATAAGAACATGGCCGCTGACTTATCAATAATTGCCAAGAATATCTCCAAGTCGTATCGCCTATACCGTTCACCTGGTGATAGACTGCGGGAAGCCCTACACCCTTTTAAGAAGAAATTTCATAAAGATTTTCAAGCGGTCCACGATGTGTCTTTGTCTATTCCCAAAGGGCAGACTTGGGGGATTATCGGTCTTAACGGCAGTGGCAAATCAACTCTGTTAAAAATAATTTGCGGCATTCTGCAACCATCCAGCGGTTCCATTGAAGTAAGTGGAAGGATCTCCGCCTTGCTTGAATTGGGTTCTGGCTTTAATCCAGAATTTACTGGTCGGCAAAATGTTTTTTTTGCTGGAGCACTGGCAGGTTTCAACAGAGAGGAGATGCGCGAGCGTTTTGAAGACATAGTTGCATTTGCAGATATTGCAGAATTTTTAGATCAACCAGTAAAAAATTATTCCAGTGGTATGCGATTGCGGCTTGCTTTCAGTGTGGCGATCCATGTATCTCCTGAAATTCTGATAGTTGACGAAGCGCTGGCTGTGGGTGATGTCAAGTTTCAACATAAATGCATGAATAAAATCCGTTCATTTCAAGGGAAAAGTACTATCTTGTTTGTTTCTCATGATTTGAATGCCATTGTCACTCTCTGTGATCGTGTGGTCTGGCTTCACAAAGGGAAAATAATGGATGTGGGATTTCCCAAAGAGATCATCGAGCGATATACCCAGGCCATCCATGAAGGAGAAAAAACAGATCCTTCTCCAGAGGAGCAAGAAAAGGTTCCAGATAAAAAAGACAATTCCGAGGACAGTTTCGGGAGTGGTGAAATTGAAATCCTGGAATGTCGTTTACGGTCTATTGAAAGAGGGGAAGTGGAATCTGTTTTCGGTGGTGAAAAGGTTGCTTGTGATCTTACAGTCACATTTTCAAAGTCCATCAAGGAACCTATTGTAGGTATACTCATCAAAAACAGACTAGGTGTCGAAATTGCCGGTTTTAATAATGATATGATCAAGGAGACTCTGCCAGCAACAGAAAGCGGTGCTGCGTTGCGTTTTTCTTTTCATTTTTCCTGGCCTCACCTCACACCTGGTAGTTATTCCATTTCGCCTGCTGTGGGAGAGAAAATTGATGGTCAACCTGTCATCCAGCATTGGGTTCACGATGGTCTCATATTTCAATCATTGCGATCTGTTTCACCATTAGTCGGTCTATTAGATTTGCAAAATACATCAATCGAAGTCGGTGACATTTCATTGTCCCGGCCTGACAGTGTTGGGGAGATTGGGCAAGGATGAATTTTATAGAAAAATTTAAAAATATTTTTATTCCAAATTCGGGAAAAAATGCCGATGCTGGACTTGTTATTGATCCGAAGTATAAAGAAAAATATGGAAAATCATTAACAGAGTGGATGTTGTACCACCAGGAAGAAATCGTATTTGATAAGGTGCACTGGATGGGTGTTCCCATCTGGAAAAATGTCATGGACCTCTGGATTTATCAAGAGATCTTGTTTGAGGTAAAACCTGATTTTATTATTGAAATTGGTTCATACATGGGGGGAAGCACTCTGTTTTTTGCCCAGCTCTGCGAATGCATGGGCAAAGGTGAAATACTGTCGGTTGATGTTGTCCATGATCGGTGCAAAGTGGAGCATCCGCGGATTAAAAAAATCACCGGCTCCAGCCAGGATCGTTCCGTCATAGAACAAGTCAAAGAAATATGTGGTAATGGCAATGTGCTCGTAATTCAGGATGGTGATCATCATGAAGAGCATGTCCTGGCGGATTTGAGAGCCTATGCAGACTTGGTAGGTAAAGGGTCTTATTTTATTGTGGAAGATGGTATTGTGGATGTTTTTGCCAAGGGGACAAATATTTCCGATGCCCTTGGAGCTCCAGGGCCATTAAAAGCAACAGACAGGTTTATTAAAGAAGATCCCCGGTTCATAGTTGATGATTCGTGTGAACGATACCAGTTAACCTATAACCCCAGGGGGTTTCTTAAACGAATTTCTTAGCCACATTTTAAGGTTGTTTGAGACAAAAAGCATTATGGATGCCATTGGTACAAATAGAGAAAATGTGATTGTCGGCAAAGATGTCATTATCGAGCCGTCTGCCATTTTAAATGGTCATCAAAAGATAACAATTGGTGATGGCTCCTGGGTTGGCAGTTATTGTAATTTTCGGCCGGTAGACAACAAAATAACCATTGGTAAAAATGTCCTGATTGGGCAATTGGTATCAATAATTACAGACAGCCACTGTTACGATGATGTGGAGCAAGACATTAAAGACCAAGGTATTTATGGCGCAGATGTGATTATTAAAGATAATGTTTGGATTGGGAGCAATTCTGTTATTTTGCACGGAGTAACGTTGGAAAGCGGCTGTATTGTTGCTGCCGGGGCTGTTGTAACCCGCTCTTTTCCCGCCCATTGCATGGTGGCTGGTAATCCAGCTAACATCATAAAGCGGTATTCCTTTAAGAAAAAGAAATGGTTTAAAATGTCCTGTTTACGGCAGTTTTTTTTCAAATTGGGTTTTCTCTAGGACAGACGGTACTTGTTCATGGATGGATCTAATACACATAATCATGGGCATCTCTATGACCGCTCAGAGGAAATTGAAGTTGGTGGCAATGATCCTCTGGGTAAGTTGGCAACATGGATACAACCAGAAAGTACCGTTTTAGAACTGGGTCCTGCCACCGGTTATTTTTCAAAGTATTTAAAGGAAGAACTCTCGTGTGTAGTTGATGCAGTAGAAATCTCTCCGACAATGGCGGAAAAAGCAGCACAATATTGCCGTGATATCTGGGTTGCAGACTTGGATCAAGAAGATTTGGTGGAAAGGTTTCAGGTCAAGTCCTACGATTACGTGATAGCAGCTGATGTTATAGAACACCTGCGAAATCCGGAAGAAGTAATTCGAAAAAGTAAGGCATTGTTAAAAGATGATGGAAAATTGTTGCTGTCCATTCCCAATGTAGGCCATGCGGCTGTTATTGCCGGCCTGCTGCAGGGGGATTTTCATTATACGGAGGAAGGTTTACTTGACCGGACACATGTTCATTTTTATACCAGGAGGAGCCTCGTTGCCTTTTTGGAAACATGTGGGTTGTATGTCACTGCGAGCTCGGATGTCGTCTTTTTACCTGAAGAAACCGAATTTTCTGATGACCTAAGTGGAATTGAAGAATCCGTCCGGAATATTTTGCTTAACCGTCCCGATGGATTAGTGTACCAATTTGTTTTATCGGCTTCGGCAAATTCTGATGATCAGCTTGAAGAAGCAGCGTTACTTACAGAGGCGAATCAAGAGATTGATGCTCTACGTCAAAAGCGAAGAGAGAAATTTCAGGAAGAATTGCATGTCGTTAAGCAAGCATTACGAGACGCAGAGAAATTGGCATTTGAACGCGAAAATGATAAGCAAGTTTTACGGGAAGAAATCAGCCAGCTGCGCACAGGCCTTGCCAATGCCGAGGAGCTTGTTAAGGAACTACACGAAGAGCAGGTAAACCTGCGAGGTGGCCTGAAGCATGCCAAGGAATTAGCAATCGAGTGGGAAGCTACCAATCAAAAGTTGCGGAGAGAACTGGAGCAGGTTCGCAGTGGCTTGAAGCATGCTGAAAAGCTGGCCATTGAACGAATGGAAAAATTAAACCAGATTAAATCCACCAAAACCTGGCGGCTCATGCAGAAACTAAAAATTACAGGAAAATAACCATATGCATGTATTTACCAGTATTACCTCAAATTATATCCCCAAGGCTCGTGTCCTGGCCGCTTCTGTGAAAAAGTTCCATCCTGAGGCGCAATTTCACCTTGTCCTGTCCGACGATAGACCGGACTGGCTTGGCGAGGAAGATGAGCCCTTTGATTCAGTCATTATGGCCCAGGATTTACCGGTTCCTGATTTTCATCCCTGGATTTTCAAGCATACTCTGGTTGAAATGTGCACGGCTGTGAAAGGAGCGGGGTTCCAGTATATTTTTGACAAATTCGATGCCAAGTATGTCTTTTACTTTGATCCTGATATGGCTTTGTTCAGCACTCTTGAATCGCTGTTGAAAAAATTCGAGACGGCCAGTGTATTGTTAACCCCCCACCAGGCAGAACCTGAAGAAAGTATTCGGGCAATTGTTGATAATGAAATCTGTAGCCTTAAGCATGGGGTGTTCAACCTTGGTTTTCTGGCGGTGAAGAACTCCGGCGAAGGGAGGCGTTTTATTGACTGGTGGGCCGCCAGGCTTTCAGAGTTCTGCTATGACGATATTGCCGGTGGTCTTTTTACCGATCAGCGTTGGGTTGATCTGGCGCCATGCTTTTTTGAAGATATTCATGTGGCCCGCGAACCAATCTATAATGTGGCGACCTGGAATTTGACCCATCGTCAGGCCATTGGTTCCATTAAAGATGGGGTGATGATCAACGGCCTGCCTCTCTGTTTTTATCATTTCTCCGGTTTTGACTCCGGTGCCCAGGAGATCATGCTGGGCGTGTATGGTGGCCATAGTCCGGTTTTGCAAGAACTCCGGGACTGGTATATTGCCGAATGTGAGAAAATGGGGCAGGAAGAATATGGTAAGACTCCGTGTAAATACGGAAACTATGATAATGGTGAGCCCATCAAGAATGAACAGAGGTATCTCTACCGTGCACGACTTGATCTGCAGAAGGCTTTCCCTGATCCATTTAGTGCCGGTGATGTTAAAAAATCATATTTCCATTGGTATAAAAATAAATTCGGTGATGTCGCTACCACCGAGGTAAGTGATCCATCAATGGACAATCCGGAAAGTCTGCGGGCCCGGCTGGTTGAAATGCGGCGGGAACTCGATCTGATTTATGGCTCTAAAACATGGCGGGTGGCCTCTGGATTGCGTCGCCTCGTCAAACCATTCAGGCCCTAGACCCTCCATGGAATCTTCCTGTTCCAGAAAAATGGTTGTCGTAGTTCTTTTTACTCTTGGAGAGGAGTCGTTGCTTGAAGCTACTCTTCAATCTGTATCTGACAATCTGCATCATACTGAACTTCTGCTGGGATGCGGTTCGAGTGATGCAGAGGCCGTTTGGAAAAAGACCATACGTGGCATGGGGTTTGAGGAAATATGTTCGGCGGTTTTTTTTGTTCTGCCATCCACCAACGCAGAGAAAGTTTCATTTGCCGAGATTGTCTCCCTAGCAGGTGATGAACACCCTGGAGTCGATATTCTTGTCGTACTTCCAGGTGTTATCCTGCCCCAGGATTTAGACTTGCGCCTCCAGTGGAGTGCTGCCCAGGAATATAATATTGCCAGCCTTTCTCCATCATCAAATGCAGCAGAGTGTTTTTCTCCATATTTCAGTGAGTCTATTGCACAATTGCCAGGGGCAACAGAGCTTGACCGTTTGGTCCATGACCAGGGACAACGCGAGCATTATGAGATGCCGTGCTTCAACCCTGCCTGTGTATATCTTCCAGCCCAATCTATTCAGCTGCTTAATGAGGGGATTCAATCTTACTCACGATATGCAACCTGGGAAGAGCAGGCATGGCATGCTGCAAAACTCCTCCGTCAACTTGGACATTTTCACTTCATCGCTGATCATGTTTTTGTGACATCTACTGACTCCAACCGTATTGCACTCTTCGATACCTTCTTGAATAAACAAGATGAAATAACGCTCATGGAAAGAGTGCATCCTCTTACCGCTTTGCGGTATTCCTTGAAGGGCGTATTGGCAGAAGATCACAAGCTCGCTCCCGCCATTGCCGGTATTGAAGATAAACCTGTCCAACTTCATATCATGCATAGTTGGGGTGGGGGACTTTCCCATTGGGTACGGGATTATTGTAGGCATGATACCAGCAGATCAAACTTGGTTCTTAAATCCATTGGGACATGGGGTGGGTTTGGGCAAAGCCTTGCATTATATAAAGAATTTCACCATTCCAAACCCATTAAAGTCTGGCAACTAAGCTGTCCTGTTCTGGCAACTACCATTACCAATCGTGAATATCGTCGTATTCTTGACTCCATTATCGAAGAGTTTGGAGTGGATGCCATACTTGTTTCATCTCTCATCGGGCATTCACTTGACGCATTGGAAACAGGAGTGAAAACGTCTTTTATCTGCCATGATTTCTATCCTGCCTGTCCGGGAATTAATATTCATTTTGGTGAAACATGCAGGAAATGCGATGAACAAAGACTGGCCAAATGCCTGAAAGACAATGCTTTGTACCGGTTTTTTGAAAATGTTTCGGCTGATGAGTGGCTTGCCATCAGACAGCGGTTTCAACACGTTGTGGTCGAGAATCAGATTGCCATGATCTGTCCTACTCCATCGGTCAAGAGCCATATGGTTGAGCTTTTTCCTGGCCTGAGAGAGGCGACTTTTACTGTCATCCCACATGGACTTGATCTGCCGGATATTGTCGACATGCCGCAACCGTCAGGCGAAGAGAGGAAAAAAATCCTTGTGCTGGGAAGTCTGGCTCCCCATAAAGGCTTTGACCTCCTGAAAGATACCATAAGTGAAATCAGTCACTTGGCCGATCTCTATCTGGTGGGCTGCGGTAAGGAAGGCGAAGTCTTTGCCAATTATCAGGGCGTAACGATTATTGCTGGTTACCACCACCCAGATCTGGTGGATATAATCGGTGACATCTCTCCTGATTTTGCACTGCTTCTTTCAATTTGGCCGGAAACATTCAGCTATACCTTGAGCGAAATATACCATTTTGGGATTGTTCCTGTGGCCACCAATCTTGGTAGCTTTGCAGATCGTATCAGCAATGGGGAGACTGGATTGCTGTTTGAGCCAGATAACGAACCATTATTGGCCATTATTGAGGAAATTTGCAGCAACAGTGAGAAGCTTGTTCGCATACGTCAGGAAATAGAAAATATGCCGAGCCGCACCTGTGCAGAGATGGTAGAGGATTATCATCAGCTTCTTCCTCTACCGGCTCATTCGGCAGCACGCTATTTTTGGCACCAACGAAAGGCATGTACATTTGGTTCAACCATGGGTGGCGGTGGTTCGATTTTATTTCTGAGCAACCAAGAGACCATCGGCCAGGCGTTTATTCAAATCCATGAATATCTGCGGATACGCATTCTTTCTGCCAAGGGCTTAAAAGGTTGGCAGATAAAGATAGCCGCTTTTTTCCTGCGAGCCATGTTTTCTGCCCTCATTCGTACAGTAAGGATTTTTCGCCGGGGTTAGACATACTGAACATGAGAATTGTATGCTGACCAATGTTTCAGAAGAGATTTATATAGAAAAAGATCGAGAGAGCTATGAATACATTTTTGTCCTATAAAGCCAAAAAAATAAAACATATCGAGTTGACCGAAGACGGAGTGCTCACTGCAAAATGCAGTTCGAAATCATTCTGGCTTATAGATGATATGCCACTGGAGAACCAGTTTATCCAGCTTGAGATGCGAGTGGATATCGTAAAAGAAAAGAAGGGAGGGAGTTACCTGAGTTGGCTCTATTTTTTGGAAGAAGGAATGGCTGATTTTGATGAAGAGCATCGGGTTCTTCTTTCCATTATTTCCATTGGTGACTGGCATACTTACCAATTCAAGGCCTCTCATTTGCAGAAGAAAAAGATTGTTAAATTGCGCTTCCATCCAGTTGACGCTGATGCAGAAATTGGGATCAGAAATTTTGAAATCTGTGAATTTGTACCTTCCGCCGGGCTTCCCATGCCTACAATGATTTCCCTCAGTTATTTTTCACGCTCCGGCAGTACTCTGGTCATGAAGATTTTGACCAGTCATCCGAAAATAACCGGATTTACCGAAGGCACCTATGACGCCCACGTTATGCGTTATTTCTTAAGGTTTGCCTATATGATTAAAAATTCATTTGGCGAGAATTATCAGCTTTCCGGCGATGATGTCCTTGATAGGTTGGGGCAATTTGATTGGTTTTGTCAAACCATGCCCAGACCAGTGGTGTTCCCGCAGCACATGAACCTGAAATCATTTGATGATAATTTTCGCTTATTTTTAGATGGTTTTATTCCTGGCCTATTGCAAGATATGGCAATGCCCCATGCGGAAGAGGCGACATATTATGTTGAGAAACACAGTGACAGTATACATCATGGCTTGACCAGGAACATGATGGAGATTTTTCCTGACACACGAATAATTGTATTGTTCAGAGATCCAAGGGATGTTTTTCTCTCTTTGGCTGCCTATGCGAAGACAAAGAAAATTCATGCCCTTGGCGGTGATATCAGGCAGCAGATCGATACTATGATGACCAATTACCGCCTTCGATTGGAAGTCCTTGAACAATATGGTGAGAATGCTGTGCCCCTTTACTATGAAGAGTTGATGACTGAGCCGCACCGGGTGATGACTGGTATTTTCCAGTTCCTGGGGCTTGAGAGCACTTCTGAAATTGTCGATCTGGCTCTGGAGCCCATGCAGGGAAGAGATCTGCAGGCAAGTCAGCATGTCACCGCTGGCAGTGCCAGAAATTCGCTGGCTCGCTGGAAAAATGAAATGAGTGATGAGCTGGTAGCCATATTCATGGAATATGGTGATCTTTTTCAGAAGTTGGGATATGAAATTTGAATTTTAAACTATCTTTTTTTATCAGCAATCCCCGATATGCTCACAAAGCCTTTAATAACGCAGTATAAACAGGAGC
>CAYUCH010000021.1:0-40984 GCA_964443295.1 uncultured Desulfobulbia bacterium
CCCCCCCCCCCCCCCCCCCCCCCCCCCCCCCCCCCCCCCCCCCCCCCCCGCCGAGCGGCCTATAACATTCTTCCATGATACAGGGCTGAAGAGAAAAACAAGTAATGGCGACTTTTTCCTTGCCGGCACATTCAAGCCTCGATACTCTCTTCGGTCTATATCAGAAATAGCCTCCAGTTTTAAGCCACTACCCGGCATTGTGTTGTCTCATTCGGCAGAGCCATTTAATTCCTTAGATACCGACCAAACCATTCTTCTGCTTGCAGGAGATACCCACGGTGGCCAAATATTGCTCCCTGAATGGTTTTGGAAACTTTTTCCAGGCAATAAAACCCAACGCATGCACGGACTTTTCCAAAATGAAAAGGCTTCTCTGGTCGTAACCAGCGGTGTAGGAACCTCCCGATTACCAATCCGTATCGGTGTCCCACCAGAAATTATTGTATTGGAGTTTCAACCATGAAAACCACAAACCACCCTAATGCTCTCAACTGCCTTGGTCTTGTCCTTTTAAGTGGGTTGTTATTTTTTGGCTGTACTAAACCGCCACCATTTCATTATGATTTTGAAACAGAGGCTGACCTCGACGCACTGCCATGGCAATGTCGATTGATATTCTCCCTATCTGAAGAGCATGCCACAACAGGAAAACAGTGCTTGAAAATGGCGTATTTCCCCAATCAACCTTCCGCCAAACCCGGATTCCCAGGCCTTTCATTAATTGGTTTTAACCCAAATTGGCAAAATTCCTCCCTCCTCACAGCTGATATTTTCAACCCATCGGATGAACCTCTCACCATTGGTCTACGTATCGATGATAAACCCGACCCACCATTTGATGATCGATTCAATACTGAACTGCACTTAAAGCCAGGTGCAAACCAGATTAGTATTCCAACTGCTGTCCTGGCAACTTCTGATAAAAAAAGAAATCTCAACCTGGGGTCTATTCGATCTGTATCACTCTTTTACATAAAGCCGGAATCCAGCCAGACCCTATTTCTCGACAATATAAAACTTGAACCGTGAAGCTCAACCTGAGCTTCACAGGTTCAAATATTCCTAAAATCATGCCACAGCATGCCATCCCATTTAAAAATGAGATGCTCGTTTTTTTCACCACATATCTATTTTCTTATTGA
Source organism: uncultured Desulfobulbia bacterium (assembly GCA_964443295.1). Classification (GTDB taxonomy): domain Bacteria; phylum Desulfobacterota; class Desulfobulbia; order Desulfobulbales; family CG2-30-60-27; genus CAYUCH01. The sequence goes on from CAYUCH010000021.1 coordinate 1,143, forward strand.
AATCCTTGAAAAAACATGTCACATACACTGTCAATGAGGAGAGAGGAACCGTAGGCCTTTTCCGGCCGGCAACCATGGGGAGAATGGAGCCAGGAAACGGGTATGAACGGGAGATTATATATTCCTCTTTTTGTTGTTTTATTTTTTGTATTATTTTCAACAGGTTGCACCAACAACGGATCAAATACTGACCATGTAAACCCAGCCGACGATTCACACATTTCAGATACGCCAGAGTACCCAGAAGACTCCCAGGAGACCGTTGATAATGGTTCAGGTCTTGATGGAGATCTACCTCCTCTTGGACCTGAACACCCCTTTGATGATGATCCTGATTTGTCTGAGAACCAACCAGACGAACCACCGGCATCCAATGAAACACCACCTGTACCAGAAGATTATTCAGGCGATGATGGGGGATACTCAGATGGATCAATGCCAAAAGACAAACGTTGTGTTGACCTTGCCGCCACCAATGAAATTACGCTGTATTGGGAGCAGCCTTCACAAAATGTAGACGGCACACCTTTGTTAAATTTGGCAGGCTATCGTGTTTTTTACGGGAAACACTCAGGCAACTTAACATATATGATGGATGTTGGATCAAACACCAACCCAACCATTTTAAATTTAGATCCTGGGATGTGGTATTTCAGCGTCAAAGTATATAACACTCAAGGTGTTGAAAGTAATTTTTCCAATGAAACGTGTGCAGTACTCTAATTTTCTCTACTTAGTTACCCAAGTTCTTTACTTTCATGTTAAGGTTTAGTGTTGACGTATGAATCAAACTCGACAATGCCCACATGGGGTAAACACTAAATCCAATGCACCAGTTTCAATTAACTCAGCCACATAATCTCGCAAGCTCTACAACGCCAATAGCATTTCTGCCCGGTTGGGGTTTTACAGCTGAAATCCTTCAGCTCGCCAACCAATATAAAAGCCAGGCGATCCCCTGGATTATCCCTCAAGAATTGATCGATCCTTATACAATTGTCCATGACCTCCATTCTTTTCTTACCCACAATTCCATCCAACGTATTGATATAATTGGCTGGTCACTTGGTGCATACGCTGCCATGAATTTTGCCAGGCAATTTCCAGAAAAAATCAATCGGGTCATTCTGATAGCCATGCGTAACAAGTGGCCACAGGAAGAAATCGATGCCATACAGAGTGAGCTGGCTCGTAATCCTGAGAAATGCCTGCGTTCTTTTTATCGCAAGTGCTTTCTTGGAGATAAAAAAACGTACAGGGTTTTTACCGAACTTTTCGAACCTCCTCTTTTAAACAACACTGACGTGAAAAAATTGTCTCGTGGTCTCGATTTCCTTGCAGAGAATCAACCTCAGCAAATGACTCAAAAAGAGACCTTTCTACTCCATGGCGGTAGGGATATTATTGCACCAATTACAGAAATGTCTGATGTTCATCATGCACGACGTACCATTCTTTCCCAATCAGGCCATGCTGCATTTCTCTCCGACGAATTCTGGCAACTGGTGAATCCCCGCAGTAAAAAATCGATACGAAAAAGATTTTCAAAGGCAGCTGCTACTTACGAAGAACATGCAACCATTCAAAAATCTGCCGCTACACATTTACAAGATTTTACTGATAAAAAGGGCTCAATAAACAGCATACTTGAAATAGGCTGTGGCACAGGTACCCACACTCGCTATCTGAGCTCTCAATGGCCCGCTGCCGACATTGTCGCACTGGATTTTTCTTCGGATATGGTTCGTGAAGCAAAAAAAAACCAACCACCAAATTCTCAAGTGAACTTTCTTTGCGCTGATGGTGAGCAGTTTCTTTATGACCCTTATACGTCTTTTGATTTGATCACTTCGAATGCCTGCTTTCAGTGGTTTGAAGATATTGAAACTGCAATACACAACATGGCTCACGCCCTCTCTCCCTTCGGCAAAATTTCCTGTTCCATGTTCGGGCCACAAACACTAAGAGAACTTTCCCAAGGACTGACAGAAGTGCTCAACCAGCCTTTTTCTATACCAGCAGCTTCATTCCCATCTATAGAAACAGTTCGCGAAGCACTTAAAATTAACTTTTCTGATTTCCAACTTGAAGAAAAAATCCTCTTTCGCCACTATGCATCCTTTCGGGATTTACTCATGCAACTAAGGAAAACCGGGACTGGAAGCCTCCAAAGTCCACCCCTTTTTACTCCAAGTCAAATCCGCCGCCTGGATGATTGGTTTCATGACAACTATGATGGGTACCGCCTCTCATATCAAATACTCCTTTTTAAAGCCTCCATATAAGGATACTAATGATAACTTCATCGACATCCTCCAATCCTAATGAAACCAAAGGTAAATTCTCTATTATATGAAAACGACACATCAAACAAACTCACAAAACAATAAAGCCAGAGCACTCTTTGTTACCGGAACTGATACAGATGTCGGCAAAACCCACATCTGTGGGCTACTGCTCGATTACCTCCTTAGACAAGGACATAACGCTGGCTATCAAAAATGGGCCAGCACAGGGGGGGAATCACCAGAGGATCTTAAAAACTGCCTGGCGAGTTGTGAAAAGAAACCTACCTCGGTATCAGTTGATTTGCATGTACCCTTTCGTTATACGCATCCAGTCTCACCACACTTGGCTGCTGAACTTGAAAATCGCCCGCCCATAGATATCAATAGTATAAAAAAATCCTTTGAGACAATATCTGAGACCTATGATTTTCTCTTAGTAGAAGGCGTGGGAGGCATTTTAGTGCCATTGCGCAGAGATTTGTTTCTGGCTGACCTGGTGGCAGAGATGGATCTCCAGGTTCTCATTGTGGCCAGGAGTGGTCTGGGAACTATTAACCATACACTACTCACGCTAGAAGCGGCCAGACAAAGAAATATCGATACCTTGGGAGTGGTTTTCACAGATTCCCATGAAAGTGAAGATGAAGTAATTGTGAAGGACAACTTGCAGACAATAGGCGAAATGGGGAGAACAAAAATCTTTGGCCGTCTCCCCTGGCATTCTGATATTGCCACAGGACGGGAAGCATTCAAGCCAATAGGTGAAAAAATTCTATCCGCTATTAATAATGCTAATCAGTAATTTTCAAAAACCAGTTTGGGCTGAATGCAATCAGAAATAATACCATAATGTTGAATAATCCGAGGGATCTTCGCCTGCCTTAGCAAGTCGCTCAAGATAGTCCAGAATTGGCACATCTTCAGAAAGATGGGTCTGGGTTGATTGGGCAATTTTCTTTTCCCATGGGAAAAATTCATACAAACGCGCACCGTTTGGCATAATGGAAACCAAATTTCTATACTCCCGTGCTTTGAGGTAATTTTTCCCCTGCCGGGGCACATTATACACGGCCTCATCAGTTCGATCTAATCCAGGCTGCAGGCGAGCCTCTTCTTGTTGCTCCTGAACCAAACGAGAGATCGGCACCCGGTATGCCACTGTTTCTTCTTTGCCCTTGGTGTTAAAAGTATAGTATGGATCAATTCCTATAAGGCGAAGATTTCGACGCAGCGCAGCTGCTTCAAACCTTTTTGATATGAAAAATGTATACACCAACTGATTGTAGACCGGAATACCCCTGGTCCGGAAAAGATCAACCGCCTTCAACACATCCGGTGTGATCTCATATGGATGTTGCACATGAGTGACCACGGCTATTTCTCTGCGTCCAGGTTCCCGATATCGTCTTAGAATCCGCGCCAATTGCTTGCTGACTCGCATGGGCATTGTTGCGATGGTTCTCGTACCAACACGAATTCGTTGCACCGAGGGAATAGCAGCCACCTTTTTAAGGATACTCTCAATTGCCCGATCCCCCATGGCCAAAGGATCACCGCCGGTAATCAGCACCTCGTGGATTGCCGGGTGCTCAGCAATCCAGTTAATGGCCGCATCAATCTGCTCTAAACCGGCAAAGGCCCCGGCAACCATGGCATCATCAATTTCCCAATTTCGCTGACAATATACACAGATCTGAGGGCACGTATTAAACGGCTTCAAAATACAGATGGCCGGATAGCGACGGGTCACCAAATCAAAGGGGGATGTGTCTTCTTCACCCATAAAATCCAGGCTTGAGGTGTCCTGCACCTTTGACATGGCCTGTACATATTCCATTGGTGGTAATACTTGCGCTCTGATTGCAGCATCTCGCAATCCAGGCTCTTGGTCCATGAGAGAAATGTAATAGGGTGTAATTCCAAAAGGCAGCTTGTTATGCTTTGCCAGGGTGACCGCCTGCCTCTGTTCAGGAGAAAGCGTAACCAACTTTTCAAGATGTTCCACATTTCGAACTACATTTTTCACCTGCCAACGCCAATCATACCACTCTTCAAGGCTGGCATTCATTGCGCTGAGAATGTGGGCACGGCGTTCTTCCCGCCGAGCCACTGCCGCATCATTCAGACCCGTTGCATGCTGGGCAATACGGTGATCTACCTCGGCATAGAGACTATCCAGTTGGGCGGAGCGTTCCAAAGCAGCCTGTCGGCCATGGGAACGAATGGGAGTTATATGAATGGCATCCAGTGCTTTTCGGGGACCTTTTCCCTGCAGGCCGAGAAAAATATGATACATTTCTGCAAAAAAAGCGGGCGTGAGGTCAGGGCGGCTAATACCACGGCTGATATCAAAGAGGGCCTTGGCAACACTAAAACCAGCTAGTTGATCTGACTGTCGCTTCAACAGGTTGACCAAAATTTTGGCGCAATCCCTAATTCGAGCTAAAGAGCCGGCATCATCCCGAAGCCGAAATTTCTCCATAGCTTCGGTTTCCAGGCTATAGGCAAGCTCAGTTACTGCAACACGAGCGTCTTCTACATCCTTTGCCCGCTTAAAAGTGGAAAAAATTTCAGGATTAATGGCAATAAGATTTTCAGCCGAAAATTGCGCATGCGCCATACAGCTCCAATTGGCCAAACAAGTTGGCTCGATCCCTTTTTTTTGATTGATCTTTAATTAATTCCAGCAAAAGATACCATAAAACATACCCCTTACTGAAGAATCTTACCGGCTAACAGCTCATAAAGAGCATGCTAACTAGCCTGACAATCAGGCACTCCAAACAATTTGAGAATTGTTGCCATGGGACAAAATTTACTAAGACTGTACTGGGTTAAATTCAACCCAACAAAACCGGTGAATAAAAACCAATAGGGTGAAACCAAGAGGCCCAAGGCCAGACTGACCAGAATGAATATTCCGGCAATAAGATGAATCCAATCGTTTACACACATGATACATACCTCAAAAAATATAAAAATTAATAAATAGATTTTCTAGTAGTTATACCGCAGCCCCATATAGAGATTAGTATTATCCTGGAACTGCCCAAAAAAAGTATATTCCTTTTCTCCAAAGAAGATATTGCCGCCTCCGTCAATTGTCCAGTTATCACTCAACTTATATTGCACATTCGGTCGAAGATATCCGTCTTGGCCGGTAGGTGAATAAAATATAAAAAGTGATATTCGTACATTTTGGTTCATGAGCATCTTGGTCAGCCTCCCGGCAAAGAGATGCCGATCCCTATCTTTATGCGGGCTCCCTGGAGGTAAAGAACGACGATAGGTATTATATGCCCTTTTAATTTCTAAATAACTCTGCACGCTGCCGGTGAGCTCATGCCCTAATTCCCGCTCAAATCCCACCAAGAGACGATATTCACTATTCCGTATAAAAGGATTATCCCCATCCTGATCCTCTCTGGAATCATAATATCCAACCTCAACACTGCCTACTCCGTTCCATACCGTACCACGGACGCTGGCACCAAAAGCAACCAAACGAGGATAGTAGAGCTCCATAGCTACAGGGTCCAATCCTTCCGGAGTCTTCCAAAAACCATTGAACCAATAGAGGCTGGTCTCATATCCTTTGATGTTCTTCGATACTCTCAGGGCAAACTCACAATCATGCCCAATACTATTGCGCTCCTGGTCATCAAAAACAAAATCGCGCCCTGCAACCCGATTTTCCACACTATTCCAATAAGAAAGCCTTGAACCATCAATGTACCGAGAAGAGTTTAAAGAGGGCATGTACACCATGTCAATATTCAAAAATCCCAGAAACAAACTGGCTTTAACAGCATCCGACGGTGCTTTCAGATATTCCGTATCCCGGCCGATAAAAAAGGATTCCCAGTCTTTTGGAAACAAATCGTTGATAAAAAGTAAATCACCGGTTCCCCAGGTAAGAACCTGGCGGCCTGCTTTGACATCCACGAAATCAAAAGGATAAAAGGCGAGATTTGCCTCTCGAAGATCGACAACAACTTCTTCATCAATGAGATCGCCAACAAAATCGGCCTTTAATTTTGCTGCACCCCAGGAAAAATCGCGGCTGAAATCGGACTGCAAACGGGCCTCGGCAAGGGTACTATCCTTTTGCTTATCAGTTTGTAGGCGCCAGCCATTGCGGACTTCGAGAAACCCGAAAAGGTCGGCATCCAAAGTATCGCCCAGCCAATTCTTTGCAGTATCAATCGGAGTAAAAGCCGTTGCCCCGGGAACATAAGCAAAAAAACAGATGAGCAATATAATTAAACGAAAAAAGGTTACAAGTTTCATTACGAGTCAATGACCGAATTATGATGCTATCTTACTTCTCTGGGTGGCCGACGCAGATATCGCTCTGTGAATATTTTTTCTTTTAAACCAATATTATATTTGATTTCTTTGAACTCACTGATAGTCTCTCCCTCGGAAGCTAGGTCCTGCACTCTGGATTTAACAACAGTAGGAAATCCCTCTATGGTTTCAACTTCAAGTGCTTCCACCATACGATATGGACGATTATCTTTTCCAAAATATTCTGCCTTCATTGGTAAATAAGTACTTTTATCAATCCAGATAGTATATGAAGAAAATTCCACGCTATCCTTGTCTATCGGTGTATTTTTCAACACATAATACTTATCTGTGGTCTCCACCAATTCATGAACATCGGCATCTATAGACCGCCCAGAAACATCTTCGTAGAAGAAATGAGAGCCAACAAAACTTGTCCGCTTATCAGAACCGGCAATGCGTTTCACAAGGTCAAGGGCAGGCAGATAAAGCCAGCGATCATCATCCCGATCAATATTCTTATGCACCAAAAAAACCATTTTCCGCACATCGGATGGCTTTTTGAAATACACATAAAAAAGCTGTTCTCCCCTGTCTCCTTTATCTTGACGTAAAACGACAAACTCTCTTTGGCGTTTACGACCTTGCTTATCAGTAATGGTCATGCTCACTACACTTTTACCATCATCACCTGCGTAATACGCCGCTGTATTTGCCTTTTCCACAATACTATTCACATCTGTATCAATGGCAAGTGATGCAACCGGACTAAAAGCTATACACACAATGGCTAAAACAGCCCCAAAAGCAGGTAAACTTCGTAACCAATACTTCTTTAATATTGCATCCATATCAAACCTCTTTGGTGGGTTCTTTAAAAAGAAGACCCTTCATCCACGTTATGCTGGCAGGAAGAATGAGCATGGTGGCGAAGCCGGAAATTGCCATAATGCTGGCTAAGAAAATACCTACCGTCTGATAGGGAACCAAAGGAGCCAGCAGTAATGGCGTAAAACCCACCGCTATGACAATAACATTTCGGGCAATGGCCCTGGCCGGCTCTTCAAACATCACTTTATTCGCTTCCTGCCAATCACCGGTGGCATCATACGTTACCCGAACCCGTTCAAGAAAATGAATGGCAAAATCAACTGCTAATCCCAATGTGAGGGATGAGAGAACCGCAACCGGCATATCATAATCCTTTCCGACCAAACCTATAATTCCATAGATAAAGGCTATGGTTACAGAAAGAGGGATCATTGCTAATAATCCCCAGAAAAAAGACCGGAAAAGAACAACCATCATAACCAGAACAACCACGAAGCTGCTGAGAAATGCCTCGCGCATGCCATCCACCATCTTGGCCTGCCACACTACATTGATATATGTAAGACCGGCCCAATTATGGCTTAGTGATACAGGGGGGGGATTGTCTGCTATGTATTTATCCACCTCAGACACCACATGCTCCATAACTTTATTATCACCCTCTTTTAACTGGACCCAGATATTGGCTTTTGTATAATCTGGGGTGACAAAATGAAACAAGTCACCGGGGTTATGGCTATTCTGGAAGGAAATAAGGCATTGAGCCACAGCAGCTTCTGATTCAGGCACCGTGAATCGAGCCTCATCGGATTCAAAAAGCTCCTTATGGACCTTCTTCACAATATCGGTAATTGAATTACTCTTGCCGACATCTCCCGTGCGAAGCAGATGTGCTTGCAATCCTTCAATATAACGGAGAACATCAGGTCGCTTAAAAATGCGATCTCGATTTTTCACTCGATCAATTTTGGCCAGCACTTCATCCCAGAATTCGTACTCATCATCACCGGCATTATCAAGCTGGCCTTCCCAGGACTGTCTGGTTTGTTCAAAAAAATCATCCTGCGACCCTGCCTTTTCCACCTCAATCTGCATGAGGGTGACAGCCTGCTTATGCAAGTTCTCCCCTTGGGGGAACTGTCGTCCAGCCTCTTTCACCTCTACTTCTAACAAACGAAAAAGTCCAGCTGTGTCGAGGTGCTCTTGCTTGCCTTCCAAAACGAGAAAAGCTTCGTATGTACCGCCAAAATGTTGGTTTAAGACCTTGTCAGCTACACGAATAGAGTGCTTTTCCTGAAACCAATTTATGGGATTGTCATTCACCTGAATGAGACTTATTCCATAGGCTGCCAAACCGGTGGCCATTAAAGTAAACAGGAGAATGAACTTGAATCGCCGGTAAGTGAAAGTGCCCAACGAGCGCAATCCTTTGCAAATAAAACAATTCTGTTTACCGGTTACTGTCTCATGGCTTATACCGAAATTCTGCAACTTTTCCTCACTGAGCAACATGATGTAAGCTGGCACAACGAGCAGCGTAAAGAGCCAAGCAAGAATTATACCAATGGCCACGAAGATTCCAAAGGCCTGCACCGGTGGAATTGGAGTCAAAGCAAGCGAGGCAAAACCAGCGGCCGAAGTGAGAGAGGTATACAACATGGGCATGAACAAATGCCCCACTACATTTTCAATGGTCTCTTTGCGATTGCCGGTTTTTTGGTAGGTGTCAAAAAACTCCGATAAAATATGAATTGAGTCGACCACTGCTATGGGCATAAGAAAAATGGGGATCATCGAACTCATAATGTGCAAAGTATGCCCTGTGCCGATAAGCAACCCCATGGTGCAAGTCACTGAAAGCATTGCCACTATCATCGGTGATATAATAAGGAGCACATTTCGAAAGAACATCAGCATGAGCAGAAAAATCGCCAACATGGCCAGGGGTGCAGAAATGGCCATTTGAATGAACATTTCCACACCAAAGGTATCCTCTGCCACCGGGAGCCCGGTGATGTAAAACTTATCACCATTTCCTTGTCCCAGTTCTTCAATTTTTTCCAAAAGGCGGCTTCGAACTTCAGCGGCAAAATCTTTTGATGAAATTGGAATATAGAGTGCAAGGGCTACGCCATCTTCAGAGACCATGGTGCCATTCAGGTGAGGATTATCCATGGCATGATCCCGCACCATCAGCGCTTCTTCACGATTTGCAGGAGGCTTCTTCATGAGCCACTGAAAACGAACTTGTCCGGGGCCATCTTGCAAAATGGTGTCAACTGTACCCGGTGCAATGAGGTCTTGACTCACTACCTTTTTCTCAGGGTCATCTTGCTTCACTAACGTCTTGGAAAAAAGAGTCAGTTCGTGAACTCGTTGAAGTGTTTTGGGATTAAAAACACCGTCGGGATGCTCTTCATTGACCACACCAAGCACAACGGCGTCATGCAGAGTGAAATCGGCTTTAACACGATTATGAAAAACGCGTACCGCTTCATCCTCGGCCAACATATTTTCAGGATCGGTGTCAACCTGGACATTCACCAGAAATGCCCCGAGAATAAGGGCAAAGGTCACAAGGACAGCAAGTAATAATTTTGGCTTTTTCAGAGAATATGATATGAAAGATCCTGCCTTCATGGTTCCTCCGGAAATTAAATGAAATCACCTAGGAGCATGTAAGGAATTAGGAATCCTAGAAGACTTCACAACGTATTGCACCTGTATTTCATCAAATGTATTGGCGCCCTGAATAAATTTGAAACACCCCTTTATGGGATATTTCCCCCCAAATAAGGCTCTAAATGGGTCATTTCAATATTGTTTTACATTCAGTTTCTTTCTATGGATATGCTAGCCATTGTGGAGAAGATCTGCTGAAAACTAGACTCTGCCTCCAAAGGGAAAATATCTTCAGAATGGTAAAGAAAGCTTAGCTAATCGATTTCGAAGGTAATACGTCCCTTTTAATATGAAATAACCAGCATAATCAAAATCAGTTTTAGTGGGTAACTGTCCTGCAATTTTCTCGATTTGCCGAGATAGACAATCCTGCTGCCTGAAGAAGTACCCCATTCTATTCACATAGCGAGAATAAATTCACACAGGCAAGTTAATTACAGAAGAGTTTGCCCATGTTTTTCATGAGTTCTAATACTCTCTCATCGGAAATCCAGTTATAAATAAAATTTGCATCTTTCCGGTATGCTACAACCCCTTGGTTACGAAGGATAGTAAGATGCTGGGAAATATTGGCATTGGTTGTCTTCACCTCATCGACAATCTCCCCGACAGTCATCTCTTTTTCCCTTAAAAGACAAAGAATTTTTAAGCGAATCGGGTGGGACATTGTTTTCAACAAGCCAGAAATCATTTCACATTGGTTTTCATCCATAATAGAGCCCGCCAGTATTTAAGTTTATTATTTAATACTAAAACGCCTGCTTGTAAACCCTGATCCTATACTTTTTTTATTTCTACAACACTTCCTGCAGTAATTTCCAGTGTTGCCGAGGCATTTCCACAGTTTTGGGCAATTTCTAAAAAACCACGACTCCCAAAGACAGCTAAATAATTTCCCGGTTCAACCTCAGCATACGAAGTGGTTGATGGAGTGACAATACCATTTCCAACAACGATCTGCACGGAGTCTGTTATATCAATAATTCCTAAGCGTTGCCAGTCTTCTTCTCTAATATTCGTTACCAGGTTGCCAAAATGATCAACCCACGTGATTTGTCCACGTATTATACCCTCCTGTAAAGCAATTTGCACACCGGGATAACAAAAATGTACCAGGCTATCTCTAGAAACCGAAGGGCCAACTTTTTTTAGGGGCATACCTTCTGCCAATGCAGCGACAACAGGAGCAAATATATCCCGCCCATGAAAGGTTCTACTCACAGGTTTCATATAATATTCTTCACAGGATACAATTCTGGTCTCTCCAAATTCCTTTTCGTTAAAAAATAACGAAAGAACTCCATTGTCCGGGGCAATAAAAAAATAATCGCCCATCTTCGCACAGATAATGTGTCGCGTGCTTCCCACACCGGGATCCACAACCACAACATGAATGGTTCCAGGTGGAAAGAACTTATAGCTCGCTGCCAGACAATAGCCTGCCTGCATAATATTTTGAGGAAGAATTGAATGACTAATATCAATGATTGTTGAATCAGGCGCCCGAGATAAAAGAACTCCTTTCATGACTCCTACATATTCATCCTGCAACCCAAAATCTGTTATCAAAGTGATAAACTTACTCATCTCAACTCAACGCTGGTTAGTGCATAAGGCTCCCAACCCCAACCACCCTCACCCGAGCCAGTAAATCCTCCCTGGTGGATGACAGTGCATCATAAGTTACCTGGTATGGATGCCCAATGGCAATAGCTGTACCGTTTTTCTCTGCTAATTCAATTAAATATTTAATCTGCGCCTCTATCTTACCCTGATCTTTCTCATTATCCAAAAATACTTGCCTGCGAGCAGTTTTCACTCCCATATCGACCGCCATTCCATATGCCACACTGTCTGCACTTGTCATGCTATCAAGAAAAAAAATATTGTTTTCACCAATAATTTCAAGAACTTTCGCCATGCCTGCTTTGTGGGCAGTGAAACGCGATCCCATATGATTATTTACCCCGACAATATGTGGAAATGCCTTCAAATGACCCTGCATTATAGAATTAATTTCCCGGTCGGCCATAGAGGTAAACAAAGCACCCGGGCCTGGGTCAAATCGACTGTCTAAGGGTTCCATGGGAAGGTGCAAGAGTACATCTCTTCCTTGATTCGCAGCAATCTGGGTCAATTCTTTTGCATAAGGAGTATGGGGTAAAAAGGCAAAAGAGAGAACGAGATCAAGAGACAAGAAACGCTTTCCAAGTTTCTCCTTTCTACCCATATCATCAATTACAATGGCCACAAGAGGCCGATTATCTAAAATGTCAGCCTTGTCTGGACGACTTTTCAGCTTGCTCGGTGAATATGCTTTGAGTGTATTTTCACTTGATACAACAGAATCTTCAAGAGGCTTTGTACTAAAGTCGGGTTGATGAAGGAATATAAAATAAAAAGCAAAAATGAAGGTAAATAAACAAAATAAACCAATGGCTCCTATGCCGACCCATCGCGAACGACTTCCGCCTGTTCCCTTCTTCTTTATTTTCCGCTTTTTTTTCTTCGCCATTTTTAAAATAAACTGAATGATTTATTACGCTTAACCCACATCATTTTTCTCTATTTAATACATAGGAGGCCAATCCTTCCATCACAAGGCAGGCTTCGCATTGAGGGAATTGAGCGAGTTGCGTCAATGCAGTTGTAACTAATTCCGCAGCTTGTTGTTTTGTATATTCTTGGCCACCGATTCTATTAATACGGTCTCGAACCTTTGGAAAAACCTCCTCTCTTGCTTCAGGTGATTTTTCAAGAAGGCCACATAAATGATCCCTTTCTTCTTCATCAGCATTTTCAATGGCGTAAATAAGAGGCAGCGTCACTTTGCCTTCCATAAAGTCATTGCCAACGTTTTTTCCGGTTTCCGTTGATTGCCCCCAATAATCAAGCAGATCATCAACAACCTGAAAGGCTAAACCAAGCTGTTCACCAAAGGAACGCAAAGCCCAGACCTGGTCATCATTACCTCCGGCATAAAGACCACCGACCTCACAGGCGGAACCAATCAGGGCTGCAGTTTTCCCCTCTAAAACTTGGAGATATTTTCCCCTGCTTATACTTTTTTCTTTTGCATTGGCTGCTTGTAAAAATTCAGCTTCAACCATTGAAGTTGTGGCTCGACTCACACTAGCAAGAGAGCGCACCCCTCCCAATTCCCCGGCAAGCTCCATGGCCCTGGCGTGGAGATAATCTCCGGCTAAAATAACTGCGGCAGTTCCAAAAACCTTATTAGCCGAAGGCCTGCCCCTTCGTTGATCACTACGATCAATGACATCATCATGCAGAAGGCTGGCTGCGTGAAGATACTCAAAAGAGGTGGCTAATCGAACAGCCCCTTCTTGTCCCTGGGCTTCATCAACATTATTTGCCGCACAACAGAGACGAAATGCGAGTAAGGTTAAAGCTGGCCGAATACGTTTGCCACCATCTAAAATGGCATACTCCAATATTTTTTTTAAGTGTGGGCTGACCATGGAAGAAATGTCAGCTTTCATGGCCTCATCTATTATGCCAATGTCCGGGCCCAACTTTTTCAATAATTCTGCTTTATCCACCTAATCTTCCCCACGGTAAAAGTCCGCCACAACATGAATATCTCTGACAACTGGGCTCGGAGGCAGGCTTTGCAAAAATTGACGGCCATAACTTTTGGTTACGAGCCGTATATCCAAAATTGCTAAAATCCCTTTATCTGACCCTTTTCGCATCAAACGACCAATTCCCTGGCGAAGTGTCAGGATAGCCCGGGGCACCTGGAAATCAAAAAATGGGTTTCCTCCTTGATCCCGCACTGCGTCCATGCGGGCCATCATAACAGGATCACTGGGAACTTCAAAAGGAAGTTTATCAATTATCACACAGCTCAATGCTTCTCCAGGAACATCCACGCCTTCCCAAAAACTTGCCACGGCAAGGAGAACTGAATGGGTGTCACTTTGAAACTCATCAAGCAACACCTGCTTCGGTGCCTCGCCCTGAACAAGGATAGGAAATGGAAGTCGCTGGCGCAAAAAGTCATGGGCGGATCGCATACCGGCAAAACTGGTAAATAATACCAATGCCCTGCCTTTGGTCAGCACGAGAAGATCCAGAATACGTTGCCCGGCACTGTGGCTAAAATTCTGTGCAAAAGGAGGGGGGAATGTCTTCTCTGGGATGTAAAGCATTGTCCTTTTAGCATAATCAAAGGGTGTGGGCAGAGCCATGGTTTCCGTTTCTGCCGGCAACCCGAGTCGCTCTTTAAAATATGAAAAATCCCCTGCCGCAGATAATGTCGCTGACGTAAAGACCAAGCTCCGCACTTCTGGGTAAAGTGCTTCTTGCAGTTCATGGGCCACGTCAATTGGGGAAGCCGCAAGTAACACAGCTCTGTCCCGCCTTTCTCCCCAATAAACATGGGAAGAATCCTGGTCCAATGCAATGCGATACAGTTTAGCAGCTAGTTCTTCACACCTATTTAAGAGGCCTTCCCATACCTCACCGAGTACTGTCAGCGATTCAAGACACAGAGAAAGACCTTTAAAGAGATCGAGAAGACTTTGGAGCTCAGCGGGCCATTCGGCAATCTCGTCCACCCAGTCATTGAGTGGAAATCTGCCCCGTTTTTTAGGAAACAGGGAGGCAAACCTTTCCGCCCCAGAAATCAGAGCAGAGGTTAATTGACGAACTTTGGTCAATTTTGAACCGGTAAGGAGCTGTTTCCCTGCTTTTTCCACATCTTGAACCAGGTCCAAAAGTTGATACTGGCTGAATGAAGTACCGAAATAGCGGGTCGCCACCTCCTCCAGTCTGTGTGCTTCATCGAAAATTACTGCCTCATATCGAGGCAAGACCTCGGCAAAACCAAACCGGCGGAGGGCCAAGTCTGAAAAAAACAAATGGTGATTTACTATTAGAATCCTTGCCTTGGCTGCTTTTTGCCGCAACCGGTTAATGAAGCAGGTTCGTGTTTCTGGACAGTGTATGCCAAGACACTGAGAAGTTGGACACGACAATAGTGGCCAGAGAGATGAATCATCAGTCAGCCAGGGCAACTCAGCCCGATCTCCAAATTCAGTATCCTCTACCCAATCATTCAAATAATCCCTCCGGTCATTTTCAATAAATAGGACCTGCTGGGGATCTGACACAAACTGCTGCCACCGATATTTACAAAGATAATTTTGACGCCCTTTAACACAAAGTACCGAAAGGTGAGGGTCAAGATGTTCTTTTATAAAAGGAATTTCTTTGGTCAGGATTTGTTCTTGCAGGTTTAAGGTGCCCGTTGAAATAATAATTTTCTGGCCGCTTTCGATGGCTGGCACAAGATAGGCAAGGGTTTTTCCAATACCTGTGCCCGCCTCAACGGTGAGCATGGTTCCTTGTCCTTCTGTTGAACTATTCCAATCCGGTTCGTATCCTGCCTGAAGGATGCTCGATACAGCATGGGCCATAGCCAATTGACCAGGCCTGAACTCATAGCCGGGCATGCTCCCAGCCAAAAGTCCATTTGGACCAAAAATTTCTTCCATCGCCCTATTTTTTTCTTCTACGGACACCAAAATTGCTTACTCCACTGCAGAACGTTTTACCGAACCTACTCTGTTTATATTTCCCCTTGATGGAAGTGGGTAAGGCTGTCAGCTCATATCTTCTATTATTGACTGACTTGATCACTTCCAGATGTGGTACAGATGAGATGAAAATGAACACCTGTAACAGCTTAGGTCCAGCTTGACAATGAAGAAATCCCTTTGCTAAGCTGAAAGAAAGGGTATGGGACGAACCATTGTTTATTTACCATCCATACAATGCCATTTAACCAAAAAAGGGAGACGACAATGGACGTAAAAAATATTTTAGCACCGGTGGACTTCTCTGAAAATTCTGGGAAAATTCTTCAGACTGCCTTGTATTTTTCCCAGAAATTCGAAGCCAAACTCACTGTTCTCTTCGTTGTACAAAGTTTTGACGATTATTCAGGTTTTTTTGTTCCTCACATTCCACTTTCCCAATTTGAAGAGGACCTTTTAAAAAGTGCGGAAAACAAGATGGATGCATTTTTGCATGAGAATATTGATGCTCCTGAAAATGTCGACGCCAAAGTATTAACCGGTGACATTGCTGAAGAGATTACCGGTTTTGTTGAAAAATCAGGCACTGACCTCATCGTCATGGGTACACACGGCTATAAAGGACTTGAAAAAGTTCTATTTGGAAGTGTGGCTGAAAAAATAGTGAAAATGGCTGGATGCCCTGTCTTGACCATTAATCCATACAAGTAAAATGCCTACCAGGGTTCAAGGTTCTGGGTTCAGAACCTTGAACCTGTCATCACATAATCGATATTAAAATTCCATCTGACATATTGCCATTCTTCGGCTGTTCGGTCTCGACGCGTGCATATCGAGCCAACAGTGTTTCCAGAGAAATCCCTGAGAACCTGTATACTTCCAGACGAGTTTCACCAATTGTTTCGAAGCACTCTTGAGTTGCATTCTGCCATGCCTGAATATGCTCAGATAACTCGGGTAGACTTGCCTCTGAATCCACATGAGCGATGCAGGCCTTTCTCAACTCTTCAATACTTTGTGAAGCCTTGTGATGAAAGAGATTGACTTTCTCCCGCACACTTTCCACATCAAAAAAGGCTATATTGGGTAAAGATAACTCAAAGAGCTTTTGTGGACTTTCATCAGCGATTTTTTCATACTCTGTTAACAATAAAGAAGCAATTCCAGCTTGATCTGTTGCAAAAGTAGCCGGCTTAACGACATAATCACTTACGACAAACAAACGTGCCCACGCCCTGAGAAGTTGCTTGTCCCGCTGGGGAGTGTGTGATGATGGCCTTTCATGTCCAACAGGCTTAAGCTGATCATCTCCACCAAGCCTCAGAGCATCGACCAGGGAACTCTGCTGGGCAACCAACAAAGCAAGATTTTTATCAATCTCTCTCTCCTGTTGATCAAGTTTCTCCTGCAACCCAAGAAGAATTCTGGCCTGCCACAACTTTTTGTCTTGCTCACTTACACGTTTTTCTCCGGTGAGAGAAGAGACTATATCCCAACCGGGCTCCACATCTTCCTTGCCACTCAAGGCAAATCGCGAGGCACCAAGAATGTCCTCTCCATGGTCCCAACAATCTTGAATTATTCGATCAAATCTTTCCTGGTCAGCTCCCAATGGGGAAGGAGTATGTTTTTTAAGCATGTCTTCTTGGCAATACCATTGTAGATCATCGGCAATTACAGAATTCTCCGATGGCGCATAACTCCAGACCTTATCATGCAACATGAGCAAGGCGATAAGAGAGGAGTGAAGAGGGCTGACACTTGGGAAATAGACAGTAGCAAAATCCGTCATGTTCAATTACCATTACACTAATTATTAAAAGAAAAGGCCATACAATAAAGGCGTAGATCATACACTGCATATAAAACAAGATGAATTATATTTTAAAACAAACCATATCGCTGGTACTTCTGGTCAGCTTCTATCTACTCACCAATGTTGACTTTCGAGATTGGCAAAACACTACTATTCTGCAAAAAAGCTACCATTTATTACGTCTGGCCCCCTTCACAGCCGGCGCTACGCTCCTAACGGTCGCATTTTTTAACCGGCAAAATGCTGAGAAAATGAAGTGGTATAAAATACTCCGGATCTACTGCACCATCGGTATACTCATGGGCCTTTTTTTCGGTCTATACTATTATGTCTCAATGCCACCGGTTGGATAAAATTTAAAATTTTGCCCAGCCCCTATTGACCAGCCTCCAAGGTAGAGTCTACTTTTTATCGAATTATCGAGTGCTTGGTATGAAATCCCGACGGCACCATCACACAGGGAAGGACCATTGAATTTTTCCCTAGCAACGTGCCAGGATTGGTAACCGAGTTACAGCCGGTTTGTACGTTGTCGCCCAAAATTGCCCCCATCTTTCTTAGCCCTGTTGACAGGAAACCTTCCTTGGTTTTTATTCGAACATCTCCTTTTACGAACCGAAGATTGGCGAGTTTTGTCCCGGCTCCAAGGTTCACATTGTGTCCAAGCATGCTATCACCAAGATAGGCAAAATGACCTGCCTTAGCATCATCCATAAAGATTGTATGCTTCACTTCGGTTACATGGCCCAACACACAACGCCGGCCCACTAGACAATAACCTCGCAAATATGCGCCATGCCGTACAACCGAACGATCACCCAGGATTATTGGTGACTGCAAAAAAGCGCCGGCCTCAATCAATACTCCTTTGCCAAGGTCGAAATTATTGCCGGACAGGACAACGCCAGCCATTACCACACTGGCCCCTTCCAAAACCGCACCATCTTTTTTTACCAACAGTTCTCCCTTGGGGGCATCACCAAAGGTAATTTCACATCCAGTCGCCGGCATCCATTCATTGTCATACACAATTACCGTTTCTGATAAAGGTATGTCCCGTTGTATCCACTCAGGTAAAGCTGTGTATGTCCAGCCATTCATATATTCCTTTAAATTTCTTAACCCACCCCACACATGAGATTGATCTGCAAATAAATCTTTATGGAGGAAATCCTCCAGACTGAAAAAACCATCAGCTGAATATGCTTCCATACTCCCTCCTCAATGTAAGGATCAAAAATATCATCACAATATGGCTGTCGTTTTAATTTTCATTACAAGTAATGTCACACGGATAATGGTTGAAAAATGGAATTTATTCAAGGGGGGCCTATACATTCTCTTTGTATTCGATGATTTTCAGTATGGGTCTAAATCACTATTATATGCAACTCCCTGCACAGTACTCTTGACTTCATGGGAACACGCGCTTAATTTACAGAGAATTCGCCTTTGAAAAGGGAGGCTGTTATGGTGCCGACATATTGGAGGGTACCATGAATTTTTCCTGGCCATTATTAAAGCATCAGATATAAGCTAAGAGTAGCTGTGGTACATACAGCATTCTCTTTTTATTTAAAGATGCTCATAAATTTATGACATGACAACTCGTTAAGGAGATCCATTGTGGATGAAAACGACATCATCACCTCTGGCATGAATGATTTTCAAGACATCGAAGAAAAGCAAATCCCCGGTGAGCTTCCCATGATGGCAGTTAGGGATGTGGTAATATTTAACTATATGATCATCCCTCTTTTTGTTGGTCGCTCATCATCTGTGAATGCAGTGAATGATGCACTCACCAAGGATAAGTTCCTCATGTTGGTGACCCAAAAAGACGCCTCGGTAGATGAACCGGACGCCGATGACATTTTTGAGGTTGGTATGGTCTGCATGATCATGCGTACCCTCAAGTTGCCCGATGGTCGCCTGAAAGTCCTTGTGCAGGCAGTCAACAAGGCAAAAATTAAAGAAATCACTCAAAAAGATCCCCACTTTATTGCAACAATCGACCTGGTTCCGGACATTCCAGTGGAGAATATTTCCGTGGAAGTTGAAGCTCTGATGCGCAATGTGGTGGAGCACACGGAAAAAATTCTCTCCCTCAAAGGTGTTATGTCCTCCGACCTTATGGTCATCCTTAATAATATCGAAGATCCGGGCCGGTTGGCTGATCTAGTGGTTTCCAATCTACAACTGAAAACCGCAGAGTCACAGTCGGTTCTTGAAACTTTTGATCCTGAAGAACGGCTCAAAATGGTGGCTGAGTTTTTGAATAAAGAGCTTGAAGTTTCCACCATGCAGGCAAAAATTCAGTCAGAAGCGAAGGAAGAAATGAGCCGGACCCAGCGGGAGTATTATCTGCGGGAGCAAATCCAGGCTCTCAAAAAAGAGCTGGGCGACACCGACGAAAGAACTGCTGAACTTGATGAATTGCATACCAAGTTCAAAAAAGTCAAGATGCCTAAGCAGGCTAAAAAAGAAGGCCTGAAACAGCTTAAGCGTCTTGAGATGATGCATCCTGATGCTTCCGAAGCCAACATTATCCGAACATATATTGATTGGCTGTTAGACGTCCCCTGGAAAAAGGGAACCAAGGACAGACTTGACCTTAAAATAGCCAAGAAAGTGCTTGATGATGATCATTATGGTCTGGACAAAATTAAAGAGCGAATTCTTGAATATCTGGCAGTCCGGAAACTCAATCCAGACACGAAAGGCCCCATTCTTTGTTTTGTTGGGCCCCCAGGTGTAGGTAAAACAAGCCTTGGCCAATCCATTGCCCGGGCTCTGGGCCGTAAATTTCATCGTCTTTCCCTGGGTGGCATGCGGGATGAGGCTGAGATTCGCGGACATCGCCGAACCTATATCGGCGCCATGCCGGGTCGGATTATCCAAGGTTTGAAAACCGTGGAAGCCAACAACCCGGTTTTTATGATGGACGAAATCGATAAGATTGGTGCCGATTACCGCGGTGATCCTTCATCAGCCTTGTTGGAAGTCCTGGATCCGGAGCAGAATACCGATTTTTCCGATCACTACCTTAACCTGCCGTTTGACTTGTCCAATGTCATGTTTATCACCACGGCAAATATGAGTGACACCATTCCCGGCCCACTACTTGATCGCATGGAGGTCATTCGTCTGGCTGGCTATTCTCTCGAGGAAAAACTGGTCATTGCCAACCGCTACCTCCTGCCCCGCCAGCTCAAAGAAAATGGCCTGGAAGCTAAGCACCTTAAGATTGATGACTCGACAATTAGCCGGATTATTTCCCATTACACCAGAGAAGCGGGTTTACGTAACCTGGAAAGGGAAATCGGCAAAGTATGCCGCAAAGTGGCGAGACGTATAGCTGAAGGTGGCAAGGGGCCCTATGCCATATCCAGCAGAACCTTGAGCAAATATCTTGGACCTCCTAAGATTCTGCCGGAGAGTGAGGCGGAGACCGTTGAGGCACCAGGTCTTGCCACTGGACTGGCGTGGACCGAGGTAGGGGGAGAAATCCTCTACATCGAGGTTTCCATAGTCAAAGGCAAAGGACATCTTACTCTTACCGGCCAATTAGGTGACGTTATGAAGGAATCAGCCCAGGCTGCTTTGACATGTTGTCGCTCTAAAGCCGAAAAGTTGAAAATTAAAGAATCCTACTTCGAAGAGATAGATATTCACCTGCATGTTCCAGCTGGAGCCATCCCCAAAGATGGGCCTTCTGCAGGCGTAACAATTACAGCAGCTCTCTACTCTGCCTTTTCCGGTAAAATAATGAAACCTGGCATTGCCATGACTGGCGAAGTCACCTTAACTGGTCGGGTATTGCCTATTGGCGGCCTGAAAGAGAAAGCTCTTGCAGCGTTGAGAGCTGACATTGAAACGGTAATTATTCCGGCTCAAAATAAAAAAGACCTGGTAGAAATTCCCAAGGAACTCAGGGATAAAATTAAATTTGTCCCGGTCAAACATGTAGACCAAATCCTGCGCATGGTCTTTTAAAACAGGTGAGTGTCAATGGACACGGACCACGAAACGACTGATATTGCTTCCCTGCTGGGCAAAAGGCGGGGAAGCAATTTTTTTTATACCTGGGCTCTTTTCTTTTTTGTTGCCCTGGCCTCATTAAGCCTTATTTCTCTCTGGATATACGCTCACCAACCAGCCAGCCAAACCAGAACAACAGAAGCTGTTGTCTCAATTCCTGCGGCGGCGGGATTCAATGAAATTCAGCAAGAACTACAAAAATCCGGCATTATCCAAAATGGCTTATTTTTTCGACTCCTTGCGGACATTCTGGGAATAACCGAACAGTTAAAAGCGGGAGAATATCGTTTCAGCACCGAGCAAACTCCTTTTGAGATTTTAAAAAAAATGGAACGGGGTGAAGTCGTCCTCAGGCAGCTCACCATTCCCGAAGGCTTAACACTTGCCCAGATTAATGACATTCTGGTAGGGGAAAGATGGATTAACAGCCCAGCATTGGCGGTAAAAACTGATGCTGCAAGCATTGCAGCCGAATATGGAATCCATCAAAATTCCCTGGAAGGGTATCTCTTTCCAGATACCTACCATATAACTAAAGGCCTTGGTAGATCTGCAATAATCCAGCTGATGATTGACAGAATGCACACCGTATTATTGAGTGTATATGGCATTCCAACAAAACGCAGCAAGATAGATTTTTCAATATTCCCAGCGGTCAAACGGCGGGGGGTTGAGCTTACTTTGCATGAAGTCCTCACCTTGGCATCTATTGTAGAAAAAGAAACCGCACAGTCATCGGAAAGGCCCCTCATTGCAGCTGTCTTTCTCAATCGATTAAGGAGAGGAATGCGACTCCAGGCAGATCCAACTGTCATTTATGGGATTTCATCATTTTCCGGCAACCTCACAAAGAAAGATCTCCGAACCATAACCCCCTATAATACCTACAGAATTAATGGCCTTCCACCTGGTCCTATTGCCAATCCCGGCAAGGCGGCCATTGAGGCTGTTTTACTCACCCCAAGTCAATTTGAGAAAAAATATCCCCATGGAGACTGGCAGTCCTTGGGTAAATATGTTTATTTTGTTTCCAAAAATGACGGCTCCCATATTTTCAGTAAAAGCTTGGCCGAACATAACCGGGCCGTGTCAAAATATCAGAAAGGGAAATAATCCGGACAATGCCTGCCCACCCAGCTGCATCTTTTCTTACCTGGCCAGCCATCATCAGCCATGGTCTTTTTCTTGTTGTGCTCTTTAGCCTTTCTCTCTTCATAACCTGGACGATGATTCACCGGGTTGGAATATTGGACACTCCCAATAGCCGCTCTTCCCATCAATCGCCCATACCAAAATCCGGCGGACTAGCCATTGTTGCTGCCTTTACATTGGGCTCCATCGTGAGCTTTCTCTTGAACGGGCAAGACATGGTGGATGGTATTACCTTCTATGGTTTTATAGCCTCATCTTTAACTATTGCGGCCGTATCATTCTACGATGATCTTAAAAATCTTTCCTTTCTGGTAAGACTTGCGACCCAGACCGTCGCTGTTTTTGTCCTTTTTATGTTTGGTCTGATTATTGACGAACTGGTTTTACCGGGTCTGGGTGCCGTACAACTTGGCTGGCTTGCATACCCTTTTACCTATTTATGGGTGGTCGGGATGACCAATGCCTTTAATTTTATGGACGGACTTGATGGCCTTGCAGCCGGTACAGCAGCAATTGCCAGTCTCTTTTTTGCAATAATTACAATTAGTCAAGGGAACCTCTTTGTCTCAATGGCCGGATCCACATTGCTGGTCGGAGTGTTGGGAGTTTTAATCTTCAATTTTCCACCGGCCAAAATTTTCATGGGAGATGTGGGAAGCACATTCCTCGGATTTGTTCTCGCTGTTCTGGCTATTATCGCGGCCCGGTATGATCTTCATCACACCTCTTTCCTGGTTATGCCTTTACTCGTTTTCAACTTTGTATTCGACACCACGTTCACTCTGATTAGACGAATAAAGGCTGGTGAAAATATCACCAAGGCTCACCGCACTCATTTATATCAACTATTTAACCGACTGGGATACTCTCATCACACCGTGAGTTTAAGCCATTATGGCATGTGTATGCTTCAGGGTATTGGTGCCTTTGTCATGCTGACAATGATCGGGAACCAACGACTTCTTATTTTCATTCCCTATCTTGGCATACAGATCGTTTATTGCCGCTGGATCTTGGCCAGGGCGAAGAAAAAGGGTCTTCTGGCCTCTTCAAATCTGTAATTCCCCTCTCCTTTTCTCTTGCCCACCCAATAAAAAAGACTTAACTTGCTTTTTTGAATCCGAAAAAAATGAGTCATTTTTGCTATTCTTATATGGAGGAAAATTATGAGACCCAACGAAATAAAAGAAAATATCTTCTGGGTTGGTGCTTTGGACTGGACCCTTAGAGATTTTCACGGTTACTCGCTCAACAAGGGCACTACATATAACTCATTTCTCATTAAAGATGAAAAAATAGCCCTTTTCGACACGGTTAAAAAAAGCTGCCTGAATGATTTGATCCACAATATCAGCCCGCTTACCGAGCTCGAAAAAATTGACTATATCATTGTTAACCATGTTGAAATGGACCACTCCGGCTGTCTGCCTGAAATTGTTGAACGAACCAAACCGGAAAAAATCTTCTGCTCCAAGATGGGCAAAAAGGCCATCATGGATCATTTCCATCCTAAAGACTGGCCCCTTGTCGAAGTCTCTTCCGGAGACTCAATCAGCTTAGGAAAAAAGACAGTTCAGTTTATGGATACCCGCATGCTCCACTGGCCGGATTCCATGTTTTCATATATCCCCGAAGACAAACTACTTATTTCAAGTGATGCCTTTGGTCAGCATTGGTGTACCTCAGAGCGTTTTGACGACCAGGTTGACAATGACGAACTCATAAGTCATGCGGCTAAATATTTTGCTAATATTCTCATGCCGTACTCGTCCTTGATCCAAAAATTATTGAAAAAAGTTGGTGAAATGGGTTTGGAGATTGACATGATTGCCCCAGATCATGGTCTTATCTGGCGAAAATCTCCTGAACAAATTTTGGCGGCCTATGACAAATGGTCTCTGCAGGAATGTCCTGACAAAGCAGTTATAATTTACGACACCATGTGGCAATCCACCGAAAAAATGGCGAAAACCATCTGCCGGACTCTCATGAATGAGCGTATTTCCGTTAAAATGCTCAATGTCCATATCGATCATAGAAGTGATGTGGCAACCGAAGTCATGGATGCCAAGGCAATTCTCTTCGGCTCTCCAACATTAAATAATAATATTCTCCCTAAAATGGCTGATATTATCACCTACTTGAAAGGCCTCAAACCAAGAGGTCGAGTAGGAGCCGCCTTTGGCTCATACGGTTGGAGTGGCGAGTCAACCAAGATTCTCACCGAAGCTCTGGAAAATATGAAAGTAGAAATCGTTAATCCCGGGGTGAAAATCAAATATGTGCCAGACCATGAAAGCCTGAAGCCATGTATTGAGCTTGGCAAAGATATTGCCAAGGCAATTAAGAATTAATATTTGAAGATTAACTCCATTTTGAACTTTGAACGACTGCCTGCTGCGGATGACATCCTCGACAGGCAGTCGTTTTTTCACTTTGCAACCTGTTCAGTTCCTTATAATTTCAGACTTTCTTCCAGCTAAAATAGACCATTATGGATGTTGAAATCAAAATCACCTGTCCTTCTGCCATAACCACTATACTGAAGAAGACTATTCAGAAAACAATTCCAAGCCTTACGTTACATCACTTAACCGAAAGCCAAACAAACCTGAAATTCACACTTAAAGCTGATAACAAAACCATTGATGCCGTTTTAAACAGCCTTGGAAATATTGTTGAAGAAATACAGAACCCCCTGGAAACAGAAATTACCCTCTTAGTGCGCAATTGTGAAAATTCCGAGTCCCCCCTTAACGGCAAAATAATTGAACCTGCCCCCGGCATCCAGATTCAACCATGGCAAGATGATGTACTGCCAACTGACCAGCCGGACATTATCTACCTGGGAACCGATGATGCATTTGGAGTTGGTACCCACCCCACCACCCGACTTTGCCTCAACCTAATCAGTGATCTAGTCAGCAAAGAAGAAACCCGTTTTTCTCACCATCATGTATTGGATATTGGCTGTGGTTCGGGCATCTTGGCACTTGCAGCTGGTAAATTTGGAGCTCAACATGTGGTCGGGCTTGAAATAGATTCCAACTCTGCCCAAATAGCCCGGCAGAATGTTGATCGAAACAACATGCAAACCAGAATTACCATTCTCCATGGCACCTTGGAAAAAACCAATGAACAGTTTGACCTGGTTTTGGCCAACCTGGTCATTGGTATTCTTCTGCCCATGATTAATGGAATATCACATCGCCTTAAACCAGATGGTATGGCCATACTCTCAGGATTCAATATAGGCCAGGTAGACAATGTGACCAAAATGTGCAGCAAGAATGGCCTGCATGCTTTACACGAAAAACGCGACAATGGCTGGGGAGCACTTCTTCTGAAAAAAGAATGAATCAAGAAATGGTATTGAACAGTTTTCAGCTCACTTTTCCTCTTCCTCAATAGCTTTATAATAACACTCACTTCGGCGACATTCATTGAGTAAAGCACAAATACCTGCAAGAGAAACCGCTAATAAAAAAAAGTCGAGCAAGACAAGTTCATGAAGCTTTAACACCAGGTATATCATCCCTGCCACAAAACCTGCTAAAGCAGTCAATCTTACCGGTACAATCAATATTCTTGGCAAATTACCCCGTGCTGTTTTAATACTTCCTACCGGCAAATGACGACAACACCCCATGATTATTACCCTTACAAATAGCTTGTTCGAATGTATTGCAGTACTTTTATAACCATAAGGATGGTTGCCATTTTATGCCAGGATTTAAAAAATGCTGGATAAGCATCCACAAAAAATATCCAACCTACAAATTTAGCAACTTCCTTCCTTAACCTGCCTTGCTGTTTTTAAAGACAAAAATCCTGCCATGATAAGCTAAAAAAGTGTAACATAATAAAAGAACCCTAGCGACGGGGGAGCATGTACGCACCCCAGCCTTCTTTGCACCAATAAATGTGTGGATAATGTTGAACGCTGTTGGCGGTCTGTTTCAATCAAAAAAGGCAACCTATCCTTCTCTCAATAAAGGGAAGGATTCGGTGAATCGTTGCACACCAAAACAGCGGCTAAAGAAAATCTTTGCCCTGCTTACTCTCTGTATATTTTTCCTTGTTCTTATCTTTCCCAATCCGGCCTTTTCCAGGTCTCAGCGAGAATTGGATGAATATACCATTAAAGCCGGTCTCCTCGTAAAACTCTTATCTTTTGTAGAATGGCCATATGCTTTTGCCGATCCGGACAACACCATAACAATTTTCATCATTGGTAAAAGCCCGTTGGAAAAAAGCCTTAAACCTATATCAAAGAAGGTTATTAATGGCCAGCAATTGAAGATACATATTCTTTCTGCTGACACCCCTGTTGAATATATAAGGAAATGCCACGTACTCTTCCTCTCATCAAGCCTGCATCTCAATACAACAAAAACAATCTTACAATCCCTCACCCATACTCCTGTCCTCACTGTGAGCGATACAAAGGGATTCCTGGAGAGTGGGGGAATTATTAATTTCGTCCCTCAAAAGAGACGAATTGGATTTGAGATAAACCGTGCTGCTGCGGGCCGCGCTGGACTCATAGTCCGGTCAAGACTACTTCGACTTGCAACACGTATTGTTGAATGAAACCTATGGCTAGCAATGCGAAACAGAGTTCCCGGGAATTCCTCGGGAATTTTTCCATGAAAAACAAGCTCATGGTGATCATCATGCTGGTAAGCATGGTAACCATGCTGCTTGCTTCTGTTTTCTTCATAGCCTATCAATGGGTGGACTTTCGGAGAAGGCTGGTCAATGATCTATCCACCCAGGCCGCCATGATAGCCGATAATTCCACAGCCGCTATTTCTTTTAATGATACTAAAGATGCACAAGGAGTTTTAAATTCACTACGCGCCAAGCCTCCTATTGAAATAGCCTGCCTCTATCGAAGTGACAATTCCATTCTGGCCACCTATTTTCGTGACACATCACAATTCAATATTCTTCCCACCCCTGAAAAACCTGGGCACCATTTTAGTGCAGGAAAACTTGTTTTATTTCACACGATTATGATGGCTGACCAGCCTATTGGCACAGTGTATATACAGTCAGATCTCAGTGAGTTAACTACCTTTATCAACCATTCTCTTCTTGCCTTGACATTGATGACGATTTTTATGACTGCAACAGCATTGATTGCTGCCTCCAAATTACAAGGGGCCGTCTCAAGACCTTTAGTCCACCTCACGGACACAATCCGGCAAATTTCCGAAGAAAAAGACTTCTCTTTAAGAGCACTCAAAAGCACTCAGGACGAGATAGGCCTTCTCACCGACAGTTTTAACGAGATGCTGTCGGAGATAGAACTTCGTGATACCAAGGCACGAGCCAGTGAAGAGCGCTTCCGAACTCTGGTGGATCAAGCAGCTGATGCGGTAATCGTCCACGACATGACCGGCAATTTGCTTGATGTTAATATTCGCGCCTGCGATTCATTGGGATTTACTCGTCAAGAACTTCTTACTATGCCGTTATGGCAAATCGATATTGCCCAAAATGGTCAACAAGAATGGGAAAAAATATGGAATAATCTTCCTCCTACCCATCCTATAACCATGGAAGGACTCCATCAGTGTAAAGATGGCTCAACATTCCCCGTTGAGGTCAGGTTAGGGCTGTTAGACTTACTTGGGCGACCCGCTGTCCTCGCCTTAGCACGAGACATCACTGAACGAAAACAAGCGGAACTGGAATTGCGCAGACTGCGTAATTTATTAAGCAATATTATTAATTCCATGCCTTCAGTGCTTATTGGTGTTGATGCCGAAGAAAGGGTAACCCATTGGAATAAAGGCGCCGAAGAAATGACCGGAAAAACCTCTGACGAAGCCCAAGGTCATGTGCTTGGAGATGTTTTCCCTCAGTTGACCGAAGAAATCACAAAAGTAAAAAAAGCCATCCAACAGCGTGAAATCATTAAGGAATCGAAAATAGCCCACAAAAAGAAAAATGAAATGTATTATTCCGATATCACCGTGTATCCTCTGATCACCAATGGGCTTGAAGGGGCGGTTATCCGCATGGACGATGTGACCGAGCGTGTTCGCATTGAAGAAATAATGATCCAGGCTGAAAAAATGCTCTCTGTTGGTGGACTGGCAGCAGGCATGGCCCACGAAATAAATAATCCTCTTGCGGGTATAATGCAGAACCTTCAAGTTCTGCAGCTCTATTTTTCCGGGTCGAGCCCAAAAAACAAACAGATTGCTGAAGAATGCGGCCTTTCTTTTGAAGGCTTGCAGGAATACATGGAAAAACGAGAAGCGCCGAAAATTATACAATCCGTGCTGGAATGCGGATCCCGAGCAAAAAAAATCGTCGACAACATGCTTTCATTCAGTCGTAAAAGTGAAAAGGGATTTGCCGAACGGGATATGGCTAAACTCCTTGACCTCACAGTGGAGCTGGCAGCCAATGACTATAATCTGAAGAAAAAATATGATTTCCGTCAAATTGAAATTATTCGTCAATATGATGAAAATATCCCGGAGGTATTTTGTGAAGCAAGTCAGATTCAGCAGGTTTTCCTCAATATATTCAAAAATGGCGCCCAAGCTCTTTCAGAAGACAAACGCACTAGGCTCATTGCCCAGGAAGGGTATACTCCTCAAATAATTTTGCGCCTGGCGATCGACGACGAGATGGTTCGTATCGAAATCGAAGATAATGGTCCAGGAATGGATGAAACAACCCGTAAACGCATGTTTGAACCGTTTTTTACGACTAAAGACGTTGGAGTAGGAACTGGGCTGGGGCTTTCAGTTTCCTATTTTATTATAGCGGAAAACCACCATGGACAAATGGAAGCCGAATCAAGCCTTGGAAATGGCTGTAAAATTATCATCAGGCTTCCCATTGTCGGTAAAAAGAATTCCACATTTTAACAGGGAAAGTATGGACACAAGTCACCACATTTTAATCATAGATGATGACACATCTGTATGCTGGAGCCTTGCTCGCTTCCTCGACGAATTTGGTTTTAACATAACTGCGGTGGAAAGTGCGGAGGAGGGTCTTCTACTAATGGAGGACAACTCTTTTGACGCCGGCGTGATAGACCTCCGACTCCCTGGCATAAGCGGCGATGCATTCATCATCGAAGCGCATAAAAAAGTCCCTGCCATGCGATTTTTAATCCACACCGGTTCTTCTGACTATGAACTCTCACAAGAATTAATAGACATTGGCATTAGGAAAGAGGATGTTTTTATTAAACCTCTCCTCGATCTCAATGTTATCAGGGAAGCACTTGAAAAAATTATTGCTGAGGATCTTCCCCATGATTGAAAAAAAGAATTTTCAAGTGCTCACCATTGATGATGAACCTGCGATCAGGACGAGTTTTCGTGCCTATTTAAATGAGTTTGGTTATGACGTTCTGGAAGCGGAAAATGGCAAGATTGGGCTTGATGTTTTTCAAAAAGAAAATCCAGACCTCATCCTTGTTGATCTTCGCATGCCAGAAATGGACGGCTTGCAAGTTATTGCCGAAGTTGTAAAACAATCCCCTGAAACCCCAATCATCATTGTCTCCGGGACCGGTCATATTAGTGATGCAATTGAAGCTCTTCGCCTGGGTGCCTGGGACTACCTTGTCAAACCCATTGAAGACATGAACATACTGCATCATGCTGTAAAAAAGGGTCTAGAAAGGTCTAGACTGTTACGAGAAAACCGTGATTACCAGGCCCATCTGGAAGAAGAAGTAGAAAAACGCACCGCCGATCTTGCCATGGCCATGGATAATCTGCGGCTCAGTGAAGAAAAATACCGCTCTATTTTTGAAAACCTGCAGGATGTGTATTTTGAAGTGAAACGTGATGGTACGGTTCTGGAAGTCAGCCCATCCGTTGCCGCCCTTTCCCAGTATAAACCAGAGGAGATTATTGGAAAAAACATTATAGATTTTTATCTAAATCCGGATAAAAGACAGGGTTTTCTAGACGCACTGGAGGAGCACCGCCAAGTTCTGGATCATGAGCTCATTTATAAAGATAAAGACGGCACTCTTCTTCCCTGTTCGATAAATGCAAAACTACGCTATGATTCTCGAATTAATGAAGAAAAAATTTGTGGCACGTTACGCGATATCACTGAACGAAAACAGGCAGAAAAAGAATTAGCCAGGTTGGCGTCGGCCATTGAAAACGCTGCCGAAGAAATAATTATCACTAACACTGAAGGAGTTATTGAATACGTAAATCCCGCCTTTGAACGAATCACTGGATATAGCCGTCCTGAGATATTAGGCCAGCACATCCAAACCACGCAAAACCAAGCCTCAGCATCCGATTCTTTTCAAAAAATGTGGTCAACCATAACCAGTGGCGAGATTTGGAGCGGCCAAATCAGAAGCCGCAAGAAAGACAACACTCTCCTTGATGAAGAAGCCACTGTTTCTCCTATCCAGGATTCCGATGGACAAATTTTGGGCTATGTGTCCATCAAGCGTGATGTCACTGAAAAAAGGCAATTAGAAGCCCAATTACGCCAGGCGCAGAAACTTGAAGCCATAGGCACCTTGGCCGGTGGGATTGCCCATGATTTCAACAATATTCTATCGGGCATATATGGTTTTACTGAGTTGGCACTTATCAACGTACCTGTGGATGCAGCCCAACATAGTCACCTTCAACAGGTACTTAACGGTGCAAATCGCGCCCGTGAACTGGTCAAACAAATCCTCACTTTCAGCCGACAACGCGAAGTAAAACCACAACCCGTCCAGTTGATACATCTTTTAAAAGAAGGTCTCAAACTGCTGTCCGCCACTTTGCCGGCTACTATTCAAATAATCCAAAAAATGAAAAGCGCCAGAATTGTTCTGGCTGACCCGACCCAAGTCCACCAGCTTCTGATGAACTTATGCACCAATGCCGCCCATGCTATGCAGGATAATGGCGGCATCCTCACTGTTGAACTTGCTGATATCGACCTTGATGAACAGTTTGCTGCAAAACATCCGGACATCACCTCCGGCCAATACGTTTGTCTCGCAATAAGCGATACTGGTCATGGTATGGACAACGATACGGCAGAAAAAATCTTTGATCCGTTTTTTACCACTAAAAAAGAAGAGGAAGGCACAGGTCTTGGGCTATCCGTGGTTCATGGGATTGTAAAAAAATATGCCGGGCTCATAACCGTTGACAGCCAAATCGGCAAAGGGACTTCCTTTCAGATTTTTCTACCGGCTCTTGAAGAACAAAAAGATGTTTCTGAAAAGCCTCAAACGTCTCTCCCCACTGGCGAAGAACACATACTTTTTGTCGATGATGCAAAAACAGTGGCAGAGCTTGGCAAACTTCTCCTTGAAAGCCTTGGTTATAAAGTCACCGCAGAGACAGACCCACAAAAAGCTCTTGAAATTTTCCAAAAAAAACCAGACCTTTTCGACCTGGTCATCACTGATCAAATTATGCCCCAGATCTCAGGGGACGTCCTGGCCCAAAAATTTATTAATATAAGACCTGAACTTCCGGTGATTTTAACAAGTGGTCATAACGAAGGCCTGGACAAGAAAGGAATCAAAGAAAGGGGGTTCCTCAACTTCATCTCAAAACCTTTCCGACGTGAAGAAATCGCCACCATTGTGCGAAAAGTCTTTGATGAGAAAAAATAGAAGGACAGTTCATGAAGAAATGTCCATGAACTGTCCGATGTGAACGCTCAATTTTCGACTCTTCTTCTATATCCTCTCTCTCCTTGACAGCCTAGGAATGATGACTATATTCTGGTCATTTTCCACAAGTTACATTGGCACTGGAAATAACAAACCACATGAAAAGATATACTCTATCTATACTGGTCTTAATGAGGGAACACCATGACAGAACAATCATCTGCTAAAACCGAAACCAAAGAATTCCAGGCAGAAGTCAAAAAACTTTTAGACATCGTTATTCACTCACTTTATACCGAGCGAGATATTTTCCTCCGGGAACTGATCTCCAATGCCGCCGACGCTCTTGAAAAATTTCGCCATCAGAAACTCATGGAAGAAACGGTTTTTGATGCCGATGCGCCGTTGGAAATCAATATTCAGGTAGACGAAGAGGCAAACACTCTCACCATAACTGATAGTGGCATTGGTATGACCAGGGATGAACTGGTTGATAACCTGGGGACTATTGCCCATTCAGGCTCAAAGACTTTTCTCACCGAACTCGCCGAGGCAGCCAAACAGGATGTCAGTCTCATTGGTCAGTTTGGTGTGGGCTTTTATTCTGCTTTCATGGTGGCGAAAAGAGTGAAAGTGCAGACACGTTCTTTTTTGCCGGATGACGTTGGTCACGAATGGACCTCAGATGCAACTGGCAGTTACACTATCAGCGAGTGCTCAGGATTGCACAGGGGTACGAAAATCATCGTTGAGTTAAAAGAGGATACCAAGGAATACGCTAACGAAGACACCATAAAACGAATCATTACCCAATACTCCAACTTCGTACCATTTCCCATCAAAGTAGCAGGTGAAGAAGTCAACACTGTCCAGGCCATCTGGGCTCGCAGCAAGCAAGATCTTACCGAGGAAGATTACAACGAATTCTATAAATTTATTGCCAATGCCATTGATGAGCCTGTTTTCCGTCTTCATTTCAGTGCCGATGCGCCACTGGCCATCAAGGCACTTCTTTTCACACCACAGGAAAATTTTGAACGCATGGGCTTTGGCCGTATGCAGCCTGGCGTAAGTCTTTACTGCCAGAGAGTTCTCATTGACCAACATAACGAAAACATCTTACCGGAATGGCTGCGGTTTGTACGTGGTGTAGTAGATGCGGAAGATCTGCCACTCAACATCAGTCGTCAAGCCCTGCAGGACAATGCTCTAGTAGCAAAAATCAACAAGATTATCACCAGTCGTTTCCTGAAATTTCTTGATGAACAGGCTAAAAAAGAACCTGAAAAATATGATGCCTTTTATAAAACATTTGGCATGTTTTTGAAGGAAGGAGCCAGCTCGGATTATACCCATCGCCCGGCTGTTGCCAAACTCTTGCGATTTGAGTCGTCAAAATCTGAACCGGAAAAAACCGTTTCGTTGGACGACTATGTCGCAAGGATGAAGGAAGACCAAAAAGAAATTTACTATATTAATGGCCCCAGCCGGGAAGCCATTGAAGCTGGTCCGTATATCGAAACCTTTAAAAAACATGATCTGGAAGTCATTTATACCTTTGATCCAATTGATGACTTTGTCTTCAGTCATCTCACTGAACATAATGAGAAAAAACTTGTTTCCGCCGATCGAGCCGACCTGGAATTACCCGAATTACCACAAGATGAAAAAGAAGAGGGTTCAACCGATAATGCTGCCCTGGAAACTGAAGTGGCGGATTCGTTAACCAAGTGGATGAAAGAAACATTAGGGGACAGAGTAAAAGACGTTCTCTTATCCAAAAGACTGGAAAACAGCCCCGCCATTCTGGTTAATCCCGACGCCTTCATGACCAGTTCAATGGAGCGCATCATGCGGGCTTCCAGCCAGGACAACCATGACTTTGGTGCGAAAAATCTGGAAATAAACCCCCGTCATCCATTGATTAAAAACCTACCACAAGTAAGAATTAATGATGAAGAACTGGCCAAGAATGCCGCCGAGCAAATCTTGGACAACGCGCTCATCCAAGCAGGGCTTATTGTGGAGCCAAGGACTCTGGTTGAACGGAGCTATAAGATATTAGAAAAAGCCTTAAAAGCCGACTAATATCATCCAGAGTTAGTTTTCATTTATCTTAAAAAAAAATGAAACTTTTTGACTTTACCAGGCGTCCCCATCAAAAAATTAATTTTGATGGGATCAGGGGACTAAAATGATCGAAGTCAAAAATCTAAAGAAATCATATAATGAAGTTAAAGCCTTGTCCGGTGTTTCTTTTTCTGTGAAGCCCGGTGAAATTATCGGACTTTTGGGGCCAAACGGCGCCGGCAAAACCACTATCATGAAAATCCTCACCGGTTTTCTTCATCCAACAGCGGGTGAAGCAAAGATCGGAGGATTTGATGTTTTACAGGATACAGCATCGGTCCAGGCAATGATCGGCTACCTGCCTGAAAATGCCCCGCTTTATCCTGAGCTCACTGTGCAATCCCACCTCAAGATGATGGCAGATTTGCGCAAGATCCCACAGGGCGAACAGATAAGAAAAATTTCCAAGGCCGTGCATGCTGTGGGTCTTGAAAATCGGCTTACTCGGCCTGTAGGCACACTTTCTAAGGGATTTAGGCAACGTGTAGGATTGGCTCAGGCCATTCTCCACGACCCCCGTTTATTAATCCTTGATGAACCGACAAATGGCCTTGATCCAACCCAGATTGCTGAAGTCCGTCGGCTTATTGGAAATTTAGCTCACCGGAGTACGGTGATGGTTTCAACCCATATTCTTTCTGAGGTTGAAGCCACCTGTGATCGTGCCATCATTATTATGAACGGCCGCGTAAAAGCCGATGCCAAATTATCAGAGCTCGCCGCTACTTCAGACGCAATACTCATTCTTGGCAACGACCATTCCCCTGAAAAAATCCAACAGATCTTAACAGAAC
This sequence comes from uncultured Desulfobulbia bacterium, assembly GCA_964443295.1. GTDB lineage: Bacteria > Desulfobacterota > Desulfobulbia > Desulfobulbales > CG2-30-60-27 > CAYUCH01. The sequence goes on from CAYUCH010000021.1 coordinate 36,359, forward strand.
AACCTGGAGTGGAAAAAACTGAAATAGTTCACCGCAGTGTCACTAGAACCACTTATCACATTCATGGAAACAGCGACCAGGATATCTGCCCAAGTATCTATCAACTGGCCCGGCATCATGACTGGCCGCTCTGTGAACTAAAAAAAGAAATTCTCACCCTTGAAGCAGTGTTCAACAAACTTGCCTCAGGCAATGGAGGTGCCCAATGAGCCCTCTACTGACCATTGCCAGAAAGGAACTCAAAGCAACCTTTGGTTCCCCCATGGCTGCCATTTTTATAGGCGCTTTTTTACTCTCCGCCCTGTTCTCCTTTTTTTGGCTGGAAACATTTTTTGCCCGAAACATTGCCGATCTCAGACCGCTTTTTCGCTGGATGCCGCTTTTGATGATTTTCCTTTCCGCTGCCCTGACCATGCGGCAATGGAGTGAAGAGCAAAAAATGGGTACATTGGAAATCCTTCTCACCCTGCCGGTTAGGCTTTCCCACCTGGTGCTCGGCAAATTCCTGGCAGTGCTGACCCTAGTCGCCTTAGCTTTGCTTCTCACCTCTGGCTTGCCCATAACAGTGTCCGTTCTGGGCAATATGGACTGGGGGCCGGTGATTGGCGGCTATCTAGGAGCCTTGCTCCTTGCCTCTGCCTACATTGCCATTGGTCTCTTTATTTCCTCCCGCACCGACAACCAAATTGTCGCCCTTATCCTTACCGTACTTGTCGCAGGTTTTTTCTATATTTTGGGTTCCCCCGGCATCACCAATTTCATGGGCAATACCGGGGGTGAAATTTTCCGTAATCTTGGTACAGGCAGCCGCTTTACCAGCATCGAGCGTGGTGTGATCGATTTACGTGATCTGTGGTATTACGGTTCTCTTTCAGGTCTATTTCTGCTCCTTAATATTATTTCCCTTGATAAAAAACGCTGGAGTTGTGGCCAAGCTACCACCGGGTATCGACGAGGGGTAATGCTCACCGGCCTTCTGGTCGCCGCCAATCTCTTGGCTACAAATATCTGGCTAAGCCCTGTTACTTCAACACGCCTTGACCTGACAGAAAATCAAGACTACTCCATTTCTCAGACCACCCGCGATCTCCTTGCCGGCCTGGACGAACCACTCATCATGCGCGGCTATTTCAGTGCTAAAACCCATCCCTTACTGGCTCCGCTTGCCCCACGTATTCGTGACCTTCTGGAAGAATACCGCATTGCCGCCCAGGGAAAAATCGAGGTTGGATTTATCGATCCGCGGGAAGACCAGGATCTGGAAGGAGAGGCCAACCAACTTTTCGGTATAAAGCCTTTACCCTTCCAGGTTGAAGGACGTTATGAATCTTCAGTGGTTAGTTCTTATTTCCATATTCTCATTAAATATGGTGACCAACATGTGGTTCTTGGATTTGATGACCTCATCGAAATCCAACGCCGGGCAGGCGGTCAGCTGGATGTTCAACTCCGCAACCTTGAATATGATCTTACCAAGTCCATTAAAAAAACTGTCTACGGGTTCCAAAGCTTGGCTGCTGTTTTTCAGCAAGCAAGGGAGGAGATGGAGGTTATTGTCATTACCACTCCTTCTACCATTCCAGAAACCATCGCCAATATGCCGGCAGAAATTGACAAGGCAACGGCTGCCCTACAAAAAGAATCTGGTGGCAAGCTTCATGTTTCTCATTTTGATCCCACAGGGCTGAATGAAGATGAGAGAGAACAACTGAATACGCAATACAACATCCTTCCCCTGGCCTCTTCCTTCTTCTCGGAAGATACATTTTACCTGCATCTTTTTCTTCGAACAGGTGAGACTTTAGATCAAATTCACATTGCCATGGATATGGGTGAAGGCGAAATCCGCCAGGAAATGGAGGCCGCCATAAAGCGATCGTCATCGGGATTTTTGCAAACTGTTGGTGTGTGGACACCTAAAAATACTGAACACCAGATGTATCAGCCCCAAGCCCCGGCAACTGATAATTATCAATTATTCCAAACAATGTTACGGGAAAACTATAATCTTGAAAGCATTGACCTTTCTGAGGGGAGAGCTCCAGGGCATTTGGATGTATTGCTAGTGGTGGCGCCCCACGACATGTCTGATTTAGAGCGATTTGCACTGGATCAATATTTGATGCGTGGTGGCAGCGTAGTTGTTCTCACCAGCAGCCATCTTCTGGACATTTCCCCCTATTCCCAAAACCTGGAAGCAAAGAAAACTGAAAATGGTATTGCCGATCTTCTGGCCCACTATGGTGTGACGGTGGAAGAATCCCTGGTCATGGATCTCCAAAACGAACCTTTCCCCATTCCGGTGAGTCGAGACCTGGGCGGGTTTGTCGTTCAGGAAATCCAGCACATGGCGTATCCATTTTTTGTAGATGTTCGAAAAGAAGGGATGGATGACGACAATCCTATTACTGCCAACCTGCCTGCTATAACCATGAACTGGGCAAGCCCCCTTGAAGTTGACCATGACAAACTGAGTCAAAGTAAAATATCCACACTTCTACACTCGAGTTCCAATTCATGGTCCTATTTGGGCGCCTCTATCCAGCCGGATTTTGATCAATTTCCACAACTGGGTTTCCCCACTGATGACGCTATGGCAAAACGCCCCTTGGCTCTTACGATCCAAGGCGGTTTTACCAGCTTTTTTGCCGACAAACCTGACCCACGCCAGCAAACCAATGACAATGGTGAACCTCTGGAACAAGTGGAAAACAAAGATGATCAGGAGACACAGATTCCGCCTCTGCCGGTAATTAAAACCTCACCGGATTCAACCCGACTCGTGGTGGTTGGTTCTGCTGAATTTGTCAATGATATGATCCTCAGTATGAGCCGCAATATGGGGCAGGACCGTTTTCTCAACAGCTTACAATTTCTTCAAAACACCATCGACTGGTCTACAGAAGATGAAGGGCTGTTAACCATTCGCTCCCGAGGCTCCCATGCACGTCTTCTTTCTCCAATGACCCGGAGCAAACAAACATTTTGGGAATGGCTCAATTATGGCATTGCCCTTGTTTCCCTGATAATTATCAGCTTTTTAGGTCTCTACCGTCGCAAGAGAGAAGAACCAATGGAACTTGAAATAGGATAAAAGACTGGGAAAAATCATGGCACAGCGCAATATAAAACAGACAAACACCCTGCTCTTCATATTCCTTGTTATACAGCTGGCTGTGGTGGCCTATGTGTTTCGCCCGACTCCACAAAACACACAATCCAGCGGCCCATTACTGCAAAACTTTCAGGATGAAAAAATCACAGCCATTGCCATTACTGACAATGAAAACCAGAGTATTACTCTCAACAAAAGCCAGAATAATTGGGAAATAAACCGCCAAGAGCAGGGCTATCCTCCACTACCTGCGGATAATGATAAGGTGCAGACTCTTTTGGAAAAAGTAGCTGCATTATCCAGAAGCCGAGTTGTAACCCGCACTCCTGCAAGCCATAATCGTCTCAAAGTTGGCAGTGTTTTTAACAGAAAAATTGAATTCAAAGCTGGAGAGGACAAACAGAGCGTTCTCTTTTTGGGATCGTCTCCCAATTATAAATCACTGCATGTTCGCCTGGATGGCGAGGATGAAGTCTATCTTGACAAGGATCTTTCCATCTGGGAGGCGCCAACAGCCAAAGAATCTTGGTGGCGTACTCAATATATTGGCATTGATCCTGAAATACTGACTGGACTCGAACTTACCAATGGTAGCGGCCCTATTAAGCTCAGAAAAAATGATGAAGGCTTGTGGCACTTAGCTGGTAAAACAACAAAGGAAAAGCTCGATCAAGTAAAAGTAGACGCATTAATAAATGACCTTGCCCATCTCACCATCCAAAAATATTTACCAGCTGACTACAAAGCACCGGCTGAAGAACCAATTGCAACCGCCATATTAACTACGGCCACAAGAACTGTCGAATTGACCATTGCCCTACAAGAAGAACAAGGAGACTATCTGGCCAAATCCAGCTCTCTACCCTATTATGCAAAAACAAGTCACCAGGCTGTTAAAGATATTTTAGCCATAAATGTAAAAGAGCTCACGCAATCTGACCCGAAAAATTCAGGAACATCACACAACACGCCTGACTAATTAAGAGACTCCACTCTCAACATTGCATTCCCACCCTGTTATTAATTCTGCGAACAGAAGATACGTAGAGTCCTCCCATAAAAACGCCCCTTGCATTATCCCAACAAAAGAAACCTCTTCACCCTTTAGCCCCAATAACTTGAATTACCAATGTATGAATGATAGAATAAGTTTTTACTTAAGTTTTTAGAGCTATTTTTTTCATCTTTTAAATAATTAAATTCATCTTCCAGGAGAACTCCAATGAACATCAAATCTGGCCCGATTTGTTCCTTGCTTGTCTCGTTAGTAACCGGAATATTTTTCTGTGGGACTGCCATGGCTGCCACGTACACTTTAACCAGCACCACAGGTCCGGCCCCCCTTCGAGAAGGCCAGGCAGGAGTAGGCTATTTAGACTTCATCGCTACGGACGTTTTAGGCGGCACCACTGTTACTGGCACCACAATCGATACTACGCCTGAAGCAATTACCGGCATGAGTTATGATCGAAAGTGGTGTTTGAGGGAGAATTGTAAAAATAAATGACGTA
>CAYUCH010000022.1:0-39737 GCA_964443295.1 uncultured Desulfobulbia bacterium
GCAGGCTCGGGCTCTGGCTCTGGCTCGGGCTCAGGTTCTGGCTCGGGCTCAGGTTCTGGCTGATCTTGTGGCTGAGGTTGATCACGATAATCTGGAGTATCTGCCGCATTGGGTTCCGGCGTAATGGCCGGCGGTCCTGCTGCGGGAGAAACCATTTTATTCCAGCTTCCCCATTCCCATGCGGATGCGTCCTGATCTGCAGCTAATACGCCTTGTGGAACTTGAAGTACGACAAAAGCCAAACCAATTGCCGCTGAAATCCAATACTGTTTTTTCATTCCATTCACCACTCGTTTTGTCAATCTTCCATTGATTATTTATGTGCTAATGGCTCTTTGGCCGATGGAATCCAATGTTTTCATTTGTTGGAATAGTCAATCTGCAACATGCGTGCCAAAAAGTATACATATTTTTTTTGACTTATTATTTCAACCCACCAAAGGGGAAAAAAGCAAAAGAAATAAATTAAAAAACTAAATGAATATATGCCTCACGCAGAGTTTTCCAGAAAGCCGGAAACAAAAATCCGGAAAGTCGGAAGATACTCTTCCAACTTTCCGGAAAACATTATTTATCGAAAAGTCTTAGAAAAATTCAGATAGGTTTGCACACGGTCATATTCAGAAGCTGGAATATTAGACTCATTTTCAGTAAATACTCCTTTGAGCTCCACCTTCCAATCAGTCAGCCAACCCATCTCCTGGAAAATCCAGTACATTCCAACGGTATACCGCATCCGATCTTCATCCCTGACAGGAGCGATGTCAGCAGCATTAGTTTCATTATCGCCGTTGAAATCACTGGTACCGTTATAATTCTCTGCCTGAGTGTCATAGGCCCGTTTTCTCAGGTCGATCATGCCGAAAACATTAATCTTTCGGATGAGACGATAGTTAAATCCACCATACAAGGTAAAACCGTCATCGGCATATTCATCATCACTGGCATTGTCACGGTGGTATTTCACCCCACCATTAAGAGCGAGCTTATCTTTACCAAGAGTATAGCCGGCTGAGAATTCAATCTCCGTATACACACTGCTCAACCTGTCCCGGTCAGGATCATCACTATTATTATGATAATCACGGTAACTTACCATACCACTCAACGTTGTTTCCAAAGCATCACTGAGATGATACGATACGGTAGGCATAATATAGGTATAAAATGCTAAATCATCCTCGCCCCAACGGATCCAATCCCCCTGAAAATTGAGATTGGCCCGCCAGTTCCCTCGGCTGAGCAGAGTAGGACCGGTTCGAAAGGTGTATACATCTATATCGTATTTATGGTCGTTAAAATAATTACGTTGATATACCTTCAAGCCGCTCTGCCAGAGCAAGGAGACATCATTCTGCTGCACTCTAAACTCTTTACCAGTCTGGATTGTATGGTTCAATGCAGCCGAAATAACACTCCCTCCGTCGGATTCTTCCTCATCCTCCGGTCTAAAACCAGCTATATCTGCGATCTGTGGATCAGGCCCGGAATTAACATTGGAATCATAGATATAGCCGACTCTAAATGGCATGGACCATTTCTCCCCCGCCACTGCCCGCTTTTCTGCGTCTTGCTTCACCTGGGCCAGAAAGGCCAGGATGGTCACACGAACATTGGCCGGTGTGTTGGGATCTTCCAACACCTTTTCTGCCTGTTTAACAGCTTCCTGAAAATTATAGTCGTCATAATAGGCAACTGCCATTTCAAGACGAGCCCGATGCAGCATGGGCTGATTGCTGAGGATTGTTTGAAAAGCTTCGATGGATGAAGAAAGCCTGCCTGCCTCCCGATCTTCAATAGCCTGTTGGAATATGGCCTGCAATTCAGGATTAAAATCCACCGATGGATAATAATCACCTCCTTCAGCCATACAGAAGGAAGGCTGGCCCACCATAAGAAAGGCCAGCAGCCCTACTAAAGACAACTTCATTCGCAAAGAACTCCCAATTCTCTTCACAGTATTTCTCCTTTTCCATTCCAATTTCATCTATTCCCATTCTTCCGTATATAGGAAACATCAGGCATCCCTGACCAGGTTTTCCATCGAAATTCGTATCAGGAAACCAAACAAGAAGCCCAAAATCCTGCTAAAATCATGCTGTTGGTACATAAGAATTTTCGATATTACTGTATTTCACATCTCCGTGCTATCATTTTGCTTTAAGACAAAAATGCCTTTATTCTTTTTCCACGTCTGCCAGTCGATATTATTTTCTGCCACATGGAATAATGCAGCCACCACATGCCGGCCATAACGCTCCCCATCTTCCTTAATAAATTGATCGAGGATTTCACGCAATTCCATCCGGTCCCGGTAAGCTCTAGGACTGACCATGGCCACAAAAGCATTTGCCACGGCTAAGATCCGGGCAGGCTCAATTATCTCATCTCCTTTCAAGCCAACGGGATAGCCGCTTCCATCAAGCAATTCATGTTTTTGGGCTATGACGTCGAGGACCGGACCATCAAAATCAATTTGCGACAATATATCGCAGGCATAGACGGTTTCCTTTTGTAAAAGCTTACGCTCGTCCTCGGTAAGCTTGTCCTGCTTTGTGAGAAGATCACGAGGGATGGATAATTTCCCAAGGTTACAAAGATCACCTGCTGTGGCAATGGTGGCCAGCATGCCAGATGACACACCAAGTGCTCTGGCAATTGCCACGGCAAGAATTGCTGTATTAGCAGAATGATTTGCTGAATACGGATCATGCAAGTCAATGGCACGCATAAGCGAGGAAACAATTTGGCTCATCAACCTTTCCTTTTTTTGACGCGCCTCTTGAACGAGAGTAACATCATTCAATGAAACAAGTACTGGGCCTGCTTTACTTCGGTCCTCAATCGGCAAAGGAACAAATGAGGACAGGATACTTAATGGGCGGTCTGCAAGTTCGATGACCATTTCATTGACAATGAGTCCTTCTTCCAAACGAGCTTGTCGACAAAAATCTCCCAGAGTTTTAGCAGTCTGCACCCCAAATGCACTGGATAAAGATTTCCCTTCTAAAGATTGATCCTCGACACCTAACCGATTCGCCAAGGAACGATTGGAAAAGAGAATTCTATCCTTGCCGTCCAATAAGAAAACGCAGTCAGTTATATTGTCTGTAATGGCATTTAACAAATCGGTTTGCGATTCCAGGTTAACGGTTTTTTCGCGTAACTCATGAACGGCCTTGCGCTCTCGAACTGTACTTCCATACCACCATGCGGCTACCATTAATGCAGAGGCCAGAAGGAGTGCTAAGACAAGAGAAATAAGGAGAAAATTCTGATGTGTTTTTGATTCTGCCAGTGCCTCTTCAACTTTAACCTTTTGTACCAGAATCCATGGGGTACCAGCAACTTTGCGACTGGTGAACAAGGACATTTCGCCTGTATAATCACGAAACTGCCCGAAATATCCCGGTTGCCTAATGGACTCCGCAGCCACGAGATCAGGAGCATTTATTGATAAACTTTTCCGCAAGGCCCGGGTGCCATCCGCTAGAGGAGAGAGGTAATAAAGTAAATCTCCCTTTTCCTGTATTAAATAACTTTCATCGGTTTTAGTGACAGCATTGCGTATTGTAAGAAAAGGGAACAACCCTTCTTCGGCATCCCGGAAACCATAGAGAACCGCCATGGGACGGGGATTATCACTTTGCCGTTGTAAAGGAAAAACGGGAACTAAAAACCCAACCACTGGTTGATTATTGGCGTTTATATGCAGGTCATAGAGCGCCCGGCGACCTGATGCCAATACTAAGGCAAGCTTCTCGGTCAACTCTGGTCCAATTTCACTTATACCGGGAGTACCCGTAATTATTTCCTGTTTATTATCAAAAAGGACCAAACCATTGTTGGCATGCCAAGCTATATTTGCGTCTATTGTTCGATCGGCTTTTTTCTGGTCCACAAACCCATTCTGCTCTGCGGTGGATCTCAGCAAATTCCGTAAGTATGAAATTTCAGCTGGCTCTGATGAAAGATTCGCTGCGGTTGGATTTACAAGTTGTTGGGTATAGAGTTGCAGGGAACCATTGTCCGCCAAGTCCTGAAGCAAAGTAAATCTGCCTTCAATCCAATCGGCAATGGTTTGGGTTCTGCTATCTGCCATGACTCCAAGAGTCAATTGCCAGTTCCCCAGGTCTCGATTGTGCTCATAACGGGTTAAACTGACAATAGACCAAGAAGCGCTCACCACAAAAACAAGGAAAATAATCGTGCTTAATACAAGTGAATTTGCTTGTTTATTCATGCAATAATCCCCTTTAGCCTTCACGAAGAAGGCAGGTGCAGCCACCATTTTTCCTCATTAACCGAATAGAGCGGTATATAGTGGGCAATTCGACGATGGGAGAGTACTTCCTTACTCTGATTGTCCAAAATAAGCACATCATTCCCTGTCCAAACAGCTAATACTGCATGGGAAATCCGCAAATTTGTGTCCTGCAGAATGACTATGCGAATATCAGCCAATGGTATTTTCAACCATCGTAGAGAAAAAAACTTGGTAATTGCATAATCTTCACAATCACCGCCATTATAGAAAAACTCTCTGGCAACTGCCCAATAGTCTTCCTTGCCATAATTATCAATATCCAGAACATATCTCTTTTTATTGGCGTATTTATTTACGGCCTCAATTTGTTCATCAACAGGCAGTTCACGAATAGAATCCAGGAAACTATACCACCGTTTAAGATGACAACGATTAAACAGAGTATCTGTGCACGAACCCTCCGGTACATCCTCAGTTATATGCCTCTCAAGAACACTGAGCCACTGACTGAGATTATCCAGATTATTCTGCTGTACCTGACTAAAACCAAATAGATTGACACCGGGAAATGCTAAAGCTGGTTTGGATATCCCAAAAGAAATTAACAATAAGAGAGTAAAAAAAAATGTCCATTTCATGAAATAACTTCTGCCGAGAGCATCTTGAATAAAGTGCCATCCGGGCAGCCGCTTTTTTGAATGAACATTGCTGGCTGAATAATATTTAAAATGGTCTCCCATTTTCGCCCTTTCAACGTGATAATTAAATGTTATCAAAAGCAAATCAATTCGATCATCGGAATAGAATGCATGATGATAGCTTTGTCAAGTTGAGGGTAAGGCAAATGGCTATCTACATTTGCTATAAATATGAAAAATATTTAGTCCTTTTTCTTTCTTTGTTTTTTCTGGTCTCTTGTAATTTCATCACTGCTGTTTGAATTTTGTTTTTGGATTTGAACATCCACACCGCTCAATACTTCAAGCTCTTCCTTATTTATACCTTCTTCAAACCGATCTTTATCAACACCGGTCTTATAAAGACGAAGCCCACTTATTTTACTCATAAACTCATGGCCATCCGTTTACTTGCACTCCCCAAGACATCCGAGGTGATTGCCTGGCGGCCTTGCCCCATGGCTTCTAAAAAACCATTATACATAAGCCGATTCACCTCTCGAGGCACCCCACCACTTTCGGAATGGACCGCCTGGTAGGCATCACCCGTAAGCAGTTGCGGATGAGCGCCGCTTTTTAGCAATCTATATTTTATATATTGCTCGGTTTCAGCTTGAGTTAATGGCTCCAAGGCAACAGAAAAGGTAATTCGACTTCGAAGAGAAGCATAGGCTGGCGCTCTGAGGCGACGGGCCAGGTTTTTTTCCGCCACCAGCAAGACAGTGACAAGTTTTTCTTTTTCGGTTTCAAAATTGGACATAGTGCGTAAAATATGCAAGGCATCTGCTTTTAAAAAATGTGCCTCATCCAAAAAAATGACTAAACGCTTTCCTTCTGCATGGAGTGACATTGCTGTTTCCTGCAGCAGGGCAAGGCGGTCGGCTGCAAAACGCGGCATGGACTCAACACCCAATTCTTTTAATACTGCGCTCAGCATGGCAGTTTTAGACATACCGGGAAAAGCAAAGACAAAAACGGGTACAAACCGTTTGGTATCCATGGTTCTTAAAACCACCTGGGTAGCAATAGTTTTCCCAGTTCCGGATGGGCCACTCAGCAAAATAACTGCATGACCGTCTTCCAGGCCAATACGAAGCCTGATCAAAGCCTCCTCATGCTGTCTGGTCCGAAAAAATAACGAGGTATCCAGAGTATCTTTAAAAGGATTCTGATTCAGTCCGAAGCGTTGTAACCAACTATCCTTGTTCATAATTATTTCCTTTTTTGCTCATTTGCGAGGAGCATCCACGCGTTTAAGATATTTTGTAAATGAGGAACTGAGTCTGATTTCAGGACGTTCCAATTTTAATAATGCTTTTGCAACATTTCTGGTGTTGATACTTACCCGAGCCTGGGGCCGAAAAAGGCTATAAGGAGTCCGTTGAAAAGTGGAGGCTCCAACGGTGGAATCCTTCATTATAAAACCGAGATTTTTAACTGTTTTCCCCAGAAATCGATGAGCGCATTCGGCAAAACGTTGTGCCACATCAGCCGCTTCTGACGTGCTTCGGACCATATTAATTACTGAAAAAATAGTGTCGCAGGATATATCTTCCTCATGGGACAGTCCTTTCAATAACCCGTATGCATCTGCAAGGGACGTTATATCCGGCGTCAAAACAAAGAGAATATCATCGGCAGAGACTAAAAAATCACGCACGGAACCAGCCATGCCGGCCCCTGTATCCACCACAATGGTTTCTGCCGCTTGTTCAACCTCAGCCAGAGCATTAACAATAGTCTTGCGTTCCAGACGGCTTGCATCGGCAAGAGAAATAATCCCACCACCTCCAGGTATTATGCCAATACCAGCCGGACCCTCCAGGATGATATCAGAAAGCTCTGCCTCTCCTTTTAAAACTGCAGTAATATCCTGTTTAGGATGAACCCCGGCCAAAAGATGGACATTGGCCATACCCAAATCAGCATCCAAAACAAGGGTCAGTTTTCCCATCTGTTGTAATGCTATGGCCAGATTCAAGGCAATATTTGTTTTACCGACACCACCTTTACCCGAGGTCACAGCAATAACTCGGGCAAAACGTTCTTTAGGGATCTCTTGCTCATTTATGGAATTTTGTGGTTCTGTACCATGGTTTGCATGGATACGTTCGAACCAGGCGAGCGCCTCACCGGTAAAACACAGAGAGTCACCTCGCCAGACCTTTTCCGGAGCTTGCTCCTCATACTCCGATTCATAAAATCGCAGAAGACTTTCTTCCAGACCTGTGGCTTCAGAAATATCTTCAATGGACAAGAAACTCTCTTCCATTGAAGGTGCCACAGAATTATGTACCGATTTAATTATCATTATTTATTGGTAACAGCCTTCATGGCGCTATTGACCGTCTCTAAAACTTTTTCAAATTTAAATGGCTTTTTCAAACAGGCAAAGGCACCTTTTTTCACCGTTTCTTTTACTTCTTGCTTTGATGCCAACCCTGTGACAATGATAACTTGTACCTGTGGATACTCCTCCTTAATAAATTGCAAGACTTCTAAGCCATCCTTACGAGGCATGCGAATATCGAGAAGAACCACGTCATATTCCTTAAATCGTAACTGACCAATTCCCTCTACACCGTCATAGGCTCCATCCACTTCAAAACCGGCATTTCGCAATCCATCCTGGAGCATATCATTCAGGAGACGTTCATCGTCAATTACAAGAATACGAACTCGTTTTTCAACCTGAGGCTCTGCTTTTTTCTTCTTCTTTTTGAGGTCATCTTTCAAAGCACGTAAACGACTACCTTTATCCAATGGGAGAGTGACAAAGAAGATAGTCCCTTCACCAAACTTACTATTGACCCGCATAGCCCCACCGTTATGTTCAACAATGGTATTACACACTGCAAGACCTAAACCCGTTCCTTCCCCTTCTTTTTTTGTGGTAAAAAAAGGATCAAAAATCTTGCCGACATTCTTGGGCTCAATGCCTTCACCAGTATCAGCCACAGTCACCTCGAGAAAACCGCTTCGCAATTGACCATCGATAGTGATATTGCCGCCATCGGGCATGGCATGATTGGCATTGATAAACAGGTTCATAAAAACCTGTTCAATCTGCAAAGGATCAACCATCGCCAATGGAAGGTCCTGAGGTAACTTGTTAATTACCTCGATTTTGGCCATGGAAACTCGATCACCGATTACTTTAAGGACTTTACCAACAATGTCATTGACAGAAGTTTGGCAGAACTTTGGCTGAGACGGCCTGGCAAAACCCATCAACTCCTGGATAATTTTCGAAATACGCTCTTCCTGATCGGAAATAATTTTCAACCGCTTGGCCATGTCTTCGTTATCAACATCCTGCTGAATAGCTCGAGAAAGAATCTGTGTATTGAGCGAAATTATGGTGAGCGGATTATTAATTTCATGGGCTGCGCCGGCTGCTAAGCGTCCCACTGTGGCCAGTCGGTGAGAATGAAAAAGTTGACGCTGATTTTCTTCCATTTTACGGGACGTTTCAGCCATATCTTTGGTCTGAACGTTCAGTTGCTGTTCCAATAAAATTCGCTCAATGGCGTTGCCCGCAGCGAGGGCCAATGACTCAAAATTTCTGGTCAAAACTTCAATGCCATCCATTTGTAATTCCATGGCATCCTGGAAATCTACAATTAATTCACCAAGGATAGGATCTTCTGCTTTGCTGGATTGCCGGTCCGCCACAAAAAAAGTAGCAAGGAATTGAGAGCCAGAAACCATACCAAGAGCGCTGTCCTTTAGCTCTCCTCCCTTCTGGAGATCAACAGCTGTTCTTTCAAGCCGTGCCAACGCCTCTGCCTCGATATCAGAAACCTTCCTTTTACTGAAATATGTTTTCATCTCAGCAAGATGCATTGGCACTTCTATTTCATGAAATTCATCTTCATCGCAAAGCTGACCTACAAAAAGCTGCTCAGCCTCATCACGGATCAGACAAAGACAGCGATTTACATTAAATGCCCTCCTGGCCGATTGCAGGACAATCTTGGCTGTTTCAGGAATGGACAAACCAGCATGGAGTTGCCGGTTCATTTCACACGTAGCCGACAGAACGCGGTTTGTTTCACGTAACTCGACCATATTCTGTTCGGCTTTCATGCTCATTGAGCCAAGGGAAATATTGGCCGACCCTACTAACTTTTGATAGACTTCCTGGTCCCAAAAACCAAGGGTTTTACCTACTTCCTGCACCTGAATATGTACATCATCCATAATCGCTTCTATATCTGAGACGGAAAAGCGGTTATGCAGCACCATATTTTCCAGGGCAAAATGACAATGCTCTTGATACACAGGGCCTGCGCCAAGAAAATAACTCGTTCCAACATTATGGGTAACACAGAGTAAATCTGCAAAGCGAATAAGAGCTGGCAAATGAGACGGATCAGGAGCAATGGCAGCAACCACCGGTTGGTGGTGAAGCCACATAACTCGGAGCAAACTCTCTGGAAAGGCCCATTGTTCAGCCAGCACTTTGCCAAATTCCACATGGTTTGTGCCGAGAATGGTTTTTTCTAGTTCCAGAGGCAAGGCAGCACCTTCTGATCCACTGCCCTGCAATTCCAATTCCTGGCAAAGCCGTTCAAATTGTTCCGGTTGTTGGATAAAAATCACGAGTTTAGCGAGGTCATGCATGAGACCGGCGACATATGCTTCATCAGGTTCCGGGAATCCCATTCTTTTGGCCAATGCTTCGGCTGTGGTCGCAACACCTATTGAGTGGAGCCAAAAATTTACCAGGGCGTCTTTTCGCGAGGCAAACTTTCCAGAAAAGGACTCAAAAATAGAAACCGACAAAATAATACTTCGCAAGGTTCGGAAGCCGAGAACTGCAATGGCCTGCTTGATCGAAGAAACCTTTCTTCGCGCCCCTATAAATGAGGAATTGGCGTAATGCAGAATTCGACCAACAAGGACTTGATCATTCTTCAATAAATGAGCAATGGATTCAAAATTGGAAGGTTCCCCTTCCATGAGCCGAATGGCCTCAATAGCCACCGCAGGCAAGGTAGGCAGAGAGTCTACATCGACTACCTGCGCTAAAGCTGAGTCTTGCATTTTCCCCCGTCCGTCCTGGATACGACAATTACTCCGTCGCCATGACACATTTGCTAATCTTCGGCCTTATCCAGCATTCATGTTTTTAAAAACATTACATTAGAAAAAACGACTTTCCCCAAAGCCATCTTTACAAATGGACCAAAGACTGGTTCCCCGATGTGATTCGAAACGTTCCTTCCAACCCCTTATGGACGAACAGTTTCTTAAAACAAACATTAGAATAGCTAAGCTAAATCAAGCTATTAACTAAGAAAAATTACCAAAAATGGCTAGAAATACAAGGAAAATCAATCCTAAACCACTATTCCCGTAATGGCTTTACCAACAAAACGAAATTAAAAATGCTCATATCCTTTAAATGAAATATCTTCCGTTTCACCATCTTGAGAAGACATTTGCACTCCAGAATGCCTAACCACTCGGCCAACAAGATGAATATCACGACCAGTTTCCTTTTTCACCATAGCAGGCAAGTCATGTTTTGTTTCCGGGGCAGAAGTAAAAAGCAATTTATAATCTTCGCCGCCGGTCAGGGCCCATTGGACGGCATCACGTTCCATATGTTGGGCTGCTTGCTGTAGCACCTCTGATACAGGCAGAGAATCCTGTAGTACCAACGCCCCAACCCCACTTGCTTTACCAAGATGTGCCAAGTCCGTTGCCAGACCATCGGAAAGATCCTGCATGGCATGGACCATGCCACTTTTAGCTAAGATGCGAGCGAGGCTGACTTCCGGTAAGGGATTCAAATGGGCTTGCTGTAGTGATTCCCAGGAATGACCGGCTGACACATCCACTGCATTCTGAAACAGAAAAAGACCTGCCGCGGCCTCGCCCAATGGTCCACTTACCCAGACCAAATCATCAACCTGTGCTCCAGAACGGAAGAGAATCTGCTCTTCCTCCACCTCTCCAATAAGGGTTACAGAAAAAACCAGCTCATTACTTCGAACCGTATCTCCTCCGATTAAAGACACATCAAAGTCGGTAAGTATTTCTGAAAAACCTGTTACAAATTCTTCCAGCCAGTCATTATCCGTGTTTTTTGGTAGCCCCATTGACAGAAGAGCAAATTGAGGGCGCCCTCCCATAGCGGCAATATCACTCAAGTTCACAGCTCCTGCTTTTCGGCCCAGGTAAAAGGGAGGATGCCAGTCTGAATTGAAATGCACAGACTCAACAAGGGTGTCGGTGGTGACAAGTTCAAGAAGACTATCCCGCTTACGATATACAGCACAGTCATCGCCAATACCCTTTAGCAGGTCATCATTGCCAGTGGCATTTAGGCGCTTTTGGATGTTCTCAATAAGAAGACGTTCTGGAAGGAGTTTTTTCATGATTCTCTAACTAAAATAGAGAGATTTTGGTTACATGGGGCCACAGAGTGGCATGCATTTCTATAAAAAAATTCAAGTTTTTCCTTTTGCCACCGACAAGTAAAGCATGGGACATGCTATTATTTGGAGGAACACCATGCAACTCATATGCTGTTTGTGCAACAAGGTAAAAACACACCAGGGCTGGCTTCCCCAATCAGTAAAAACAGAAGCCCGGCTTTCCCACGGTTATTGCCCTACTTGCCATGAAAAAACAATGCGGATGATTGATGAAACTTTGCGTCCGAACTAATGAAAAAATTGCATCTCTCATTTCACTCGACGCAAAACAGGTTTTTCCTTGGCCTCTGGAGTTGCGCCATCCAGTTCTTCTTTCCCCTCAATAAAATCCAGCGACTTAATAAATCGTTTTTCACCGCCCATGGAAAAAATTTCCATCCCGGTAAACTGGGATTCACGTAAGGTCCAGATAACTTTCTGGGGGGGAAATGATAAAATCTGCATACCGAGATGCCACCATTGATCCTTTCTACTCATATCCGGTTCAATGCTTGTTACAAGGCCATACAGCATTGTTAACGGATTTTCTGCCAGGATCAAGACCACATCACCAACATCGGTGGTGCCTTTCAATTTGAAAGTTTGCTCAATTTCCCGGATGACCGCCTCAAGGCCCTCCATACCATCTCCTTAATATCGAAAACAAAAAATTATTAGTTATTGGTAACTAGCATTTGATTATTTACAATTAAAAACAACTCAAGTAACCATTTGATTTGTAGATATGAGTAATCAATTATTAATTGTTAATAATCAAATTAAAAACACTCTGAGTTATTAACTTTTGATTAATATTGGGGCACCCATGAAATTAACTACTTACCCCCGTGTAATTAAACTACTTGGAACATTTTCGCTGTAAATTGCGTCCAACAATACCACAGACGATTACAAGTTCCAATCACAATAGCTCGTGAAAAAAGCCACACTTCAACAAAGGAGTTTAATATGCAACCCTTCCCCCATAACAAAATAAAAAACAAGTATTTGGTCATTTTTCTGGCAGTGCTGTTTACCCTTTCTGTTGCCAACCAGGCCATTGCCGGCCGGCCTGATTCTTTTGCAGATCTGGCAGAAAAATTAGGGCCTTCGGTGGTAAATATTTATACCACGCAGGTCGTCAAGGCTGAAAACCGCTTAAACGAATTCTTTTTCAACCATGAGCAGAACATTCCAGATGCTTTCAAACACTTCTTTGGCTTACCTAATCACCCCAAGACACCACCCCGGGAGATGAAAAAAACGAGCCTGGGTTCCGGTATTATCATTACCGCTGACGGGTACATCATCACCAACAACCATGTTGTTGAAAATGCAACAGACATCAACATCCGGCTTACTAACCTCAAACAATATGAAGCAAAAATAATCGGCCGCGATTCCAAAACCGATCTAGCCTTATTAAAAATCGAAGCCGACGAAAAATTACCCACTGTTACTTTTGGAAATTCCGATAAATTACGTGTTGGCGACTGGGTACTTGCCATTGGTAATCCCTTTGGGTTTGAACAAACTGTCACAGCAGGCATTGTAAGTGGGAAAGGAAGACATCTGGGTGGTGCGCCATATGAAAACTTTATCCAAACAGATGCTTCCATCAATCCTGGCAACTCCGGCGGGCCTCTTTTCGACACAAAAGGACGGATGGTCGGTATTAACACTGCTATTTATAGCCGTAGTGGCGGTAATATCGGTATCGGTTTTGCCATTCCGATCAACATGGCAAACAATGTTATCACTCAATTAAAAGAGCACGGCCAGGTAGAACGAGGTTGGCTTGGCGTCATGATCCAACATGTCACACAAGAGTTGGCCGATCAGTTTAAACTTGACCGTCCCATTGGCGCTCTAGTGGGAGAAGTGAGCCCGGGCAGTCCCGCTGAGAAAGCAGGCATCAAACAAGGTGACATTATCATTGCCTTCAATGGGATGGAAATTCTACAAATGAGTGGTCTCCCATCTCTTGTTGCCCAAACACCGGTTGGCACGAAAGTAAAAGTTGAATTGGTTCGTAAAGGTGAGAAGAAAACCCTTACCGTTATCCTCGGCAAACTGAAAGAGGACCATGCTGGCATTGATAGCAGTGAAACCACTACCGAAGAAAAAGTAGGGCTCACCGTTCAGGAACTCACTAAAGAACTGGCCCAATCACTGGGCATGGAAGACAGCAAAGGAGTTGTGATTACCAATGTTGAAGCCGGCACCCCAGCAGGCGACGCTGGTTTACGGAGAGGAGATATTGTCTTAGAAGCCAATCGCAAAGCTATCGAAAACATTGATCATTTCAAAAAGGCTCTGGATAAAAAAGACAAAAATATCCTCCTCCTTATCAAACGAGGCAAACATAGCTCATATGTTGTTTTAAAAAGAAGATAAAAAAGAAAAAGGCCGGAGCAGAATCAGCCCCGGCCTTTTTCTTTTGGTTCAATTGACATGTAAACTAATTCAACTCAATGGAATTCACTTGATTGCGACCATTCTCCTTTGATGCGTAAAGCATACTGTCTGCTGTTTCAATGAGCTCATGGGGAGATTTCTTTTCATCATGGGGACTTACTGCAGCCACCCCGAGGCTTATGGTCACATGTTCGCAAGTTTGTGAATATTCATGAACGATATATAAAGTTTCAACCTGATGCCGTAAATTATCAGCCACACATTGTGCGCCATCAATTCCTGTATTGGGAAGAATCACCCCGAATTCTTCCCCACCATAACGACACACCAAATCTCCAGGTCTTGAAGCAAAGGCATACAGGCATTCTGCAACCTTCCTGAGGCATTCATCTCCTTGGGCATGACCATAGTTGTCATTAAACTGCTTAAAATGGTCAATATCGATAAGGATTAGCGAAAACAAAGCATCATGTCTTTGAGCCCGCTTCCATTCCTGGATCAGCATTTCATCGAATTTCCTGCGGTTGTAAATACCTGTCAATCCATCAAGAGAAACGAGCTTCTCCAGCATGTCCGTTTTTGCTTTCAAGTTGATGTGGGTTTTCAACCTGGCCTGGACCTGGAGAGATTTAAACGGTTTGGTAATATAATCCACCGCGCCAAGATTGAATGCCTTTGCTTCATCAATATCCTCATCCCTGGAAGTTACAAAAATTATCTGAATATCCTTCGTCTTTTCATCAGATTTGAGTTGATAACACACTTCATAGCCATCCATGCCGGGCATTATGATATTCAACAGAATGAGGTCAGGCAGGTCTTTCTTGGCCATCTGCAGGGCCATTTCACCGCTGGTCGCAGATGACAGCATATAATCGTCTTTCAGAAGAGAATCCAAAGCGTCGATGTTTTCAGCACTATCATCGACAACCAGAATTTTATGCCTCTTGGATTCAAGCTCCATGTTCTATCCTTCGCGTAGCATTAAGGCTTTTCAATAAGCCGTAAACTCCTTCAGCCACCGCACCAAAATCATACGAACCAAAAGGAAATCACTTGAGTACCATGAGAATAAATGCCCCATAGCCATTGTGAAATGTTTAAATGCAACCAACCATTGGTTGATCTGGTCTTATAGTATCATTTCAGGGAACGATATAGGTAATGGAATTTATTAGAAACATGAAGGCAATCCAAAAGGTTATTAGAGAAGAAATAATTGAGTCGAGTGAATCGTTCTTCAACCGCCATGTTCGATGTCGGCTTGCCGCACTTCTGAAACTACCTGTCGGATTTTGTCGATATTTTTTATACCCGGTTCAATCTCAACACCGGAATTCACGTCCACCGCAAAGGGACGAACCCGCTGCACTGCTTTTCTGACATTTTCCGGTGATAAACCACCGGCCAAAATCAAAGGCCCTGGTGGCTTCACGGTATCCAGAATATTCCAGTCAAAAGCGACTCCACTTCCTCCGGCCAAATCCTTGTGGTATGTATCAAATAAAAAACCGGACACGACATCAGCATACGAATTCATATCAAGATTATTCCCAACCAATCCATCAGAACCAACACTGAGGGCCTTCATAATCCGGTATGTAAATTTCTCGCAATAATCAACTGACTCTGAGCCATGGAGTTGAATCACTGTAAGCCCGCAAAAATTAACAATCTCCTCAACAACCTCTTGGTCTTCATTGACAAAAACCCCCACAGCATCAACAAAAGGAGGGAGTGTGGCAATGATTTTTCTGGCATTTTCAGGATCGATATTTCGTGGACTTTTTGAGGCAAATATAAACCCAAGTGCGTCCACCCCAGCCTCCACCGCTGCCTTGGCTTGGGACAATTGGGTCATTCCGCATACTTTGATCCGGGTCCGGGCTACAATGTCGTTAGCCATTTTTCTATCCATTTCTTAAATGAACCAAGGCCGCGCCTGGATCAGTTTGCCGCATAAACGCCTCGCCAACCAGAGCGGCGGTTATCCCTTCATCGGCTAATCGTTGAAAATCAGCAGGTTTGCTGATGCCGGATTCACTGACCAAAGGGACATTGGTCGGCAGGAGTTTTTTGAGACGAAAAGACGTTTCAAGATCCATGCTGAAATCCTTCAAATTCCGGTTATTGACCCCAACGAGCCGACTGCCGGCATTCATAGCAATATCCAATTCCTGCTCATCATGGACTTCAACCAAAACATCCATCTCAAGTTCATCGGCCAAGTCAAGATAATCGGATATCTGGGCCTGTTCAAGAATGGCAACAATGAGAAGTATGGCGTCGGCCCCATAGACCTTGGCTTGCTGTATCTGGATTTCATGGATAATAAATTCTTTACGAAGGACAGGTAAGTCCACCGCAGCTCGCACTTGAGGAATATACTCCAGAGATCCCTGAAAAAAGTGCTCATCGGTGAGAACGCTCATGGCTTGGGCGCCCCCTTTTTGATAACTCTCCGCAATGGCAACTGGATTAAAGTCAGGCCGGATAACACCTTTGGACGGTGAAGCTTTTTTTGCCTCAGCAATAATCGCCACACCTTCATAATCCACTAAGGCTTGCTGAAAGGGCCGGGATGGTGGAACTTCCATTTCTGGCCTTTGATAGCCATCTCGCAATAGAATGGCAACTTCTTCTTTTTTCTTTTCTACTATTGTGTCGAGGATCATTTGTTAAAAGGGTTCAAGGGTTCAAGGGTTCAAGGAAATTGCATACTCAGTACAAACCAAAGCAATCTGCTTTTTCCATCCTTTGGGTCAGTATTCTGAATCAAGCAAACGAAGCCAAGGCATCGACTTTGGCAAGAGCAGCACCGGAATTCACAGTCTCTCTGGCAAGGTCAACACCAGCCTGAATATCAGCTACTTTACCGGCTGCCATCAAAGCAGCTCCGGCATTCATCAAAACCATATCCAGACAAGGACCTGCCTCACCACCAAGAATAGTGCGAAGCTGGTTAGCAGATTCTTCAGCAGTTTGTCCACCTTGAATATCGGTAATGGAAGCCCGTGACAAACCGAAATCTTCCGGTTTAATTTGGTACACTGAAACATTTCCATCCTTATAATCAGCCACCTTCGTCTCACCGGTGACGGTGATTTCATCCATATTCCCTTCGCCACACACCACCAGAGCTCTTTTTGCACCAAGGCGACCAAGAACATTGGCCAAGGTTTCAACAAGGTCCGGAGCAAAAACTCCCATGACCTGAACATTGGCACCAGCAGGATTGGTCAGTGGTCCTAAGACATTAAAAATTGTGCGGATACCGATTTCGCGACGGGGCCCGATGGCATGTTTCATGGCGCCATGCATCATAGGGGCAAACATGAAACCAATACCTGTTCCCTTTACACATCGACCAATATCTTCAGCAGGCAAGGATAAATCAACTCCCAGAGCCTCCAAAACATCAGCACTGCCACATTTACTGGTAATGGAACGATTGCCGTGTTTGGCAACTTTAACTCCGGCGCCAGCCACCACAAAAGCAGAGGCCGTTGAGACGTTGAATGTACCTGAGCTATCACCACCTGTACCACAGGTGTCTACAAGGATTTCGCCTTCTTCTGCCGCAGAAACCCGGGTAGCTTTTTCCCGCATGACCTTGGCGGCCCCGGTAATTTCTTCAATTGTTTCACCTTTCATCCGAAGTGCCGTTATAACGGAACCGATCTGGGCCTCTGTTGCTTCGCCGCCCATAATCTCATTCATGGTTCCAACCATTTCCGCTTCAGAAAGATCCTGTCCGGCAATCACTTTAGCAATGGCTTCTTTGATCATCTTGACTCCCTCTCGTGCGTTTATCGGTTCAACAATTTTTCGTAATGTGGGTCTATGAAATTTTTGAGAAGCTGTACGCCGTCTGGCGTCATAATGGATTCTGGGTGAAACTGCACACCTTCCACAGCCAAAGTCTTATGCCGTATGCCCATAAGTTCATTTTGATCTGTAGTAGCGATAATTTCAAAACAATCGGGCAATGTATCAGTTTCCACAACTAAAGAGTGGTAACGCATGGCCTCAAATGGATTTGGCAAGCTTGTGAACACACCTTTACCATCATGGTTTACCATGCTTGTTTTACCATGCATCAAACGATTGGCACGGACAGTCACGCCACCAAAGGATTCACCAATTGACTGATGGCCCAGACAGACACCAAGCACCGGGATTTTCCCGGCAAAGTGTTGGATGGCTTCAATGGAAATACCGGCTTTGCTGGGTGTGCAAGGGCCAGGTGAAATAAGCAGCCGATCAGGTTTAAGACCGCTGATTGTTCCAATATCGATCTCATCATTTCGAAAAACCGCAAGCTCAGCGCCCAACCCACCAAGGGTTTGCACGATGTTGTAAGTGAATGAGTCGTAATTATCGATGATGACGATCATGGTAATGCCTGTGTCTCAAATAATCGGTCCAAAGTCTTCTACTCAACATAATAGTCTTTAACACTAAAACTATAACTTTTGAGAGTGCCCCATATTTGGTACTTCGGAGTCTCGTTCCTCCCTTACCTAAGCCTTTGAAGCATACTATTTTGCTATTCGAGAAGGCTTAAATAGGCGAAGATGGGGTAGACGCCGTTTCACTGCTATCAATAGTTACAGGCCTTTTTCAGCCAGTTCCAGCGCTCTCCGCAACCCTTTGGCCTTATTAATTGTCTCTTCAAATTCCTTTTCAGGTACAGAATCCGCAACAATACCCGCCCCAGCCTGAATATACAAATCCTTGCCTCGGAGTACAAATGTTCTAATTGTAATACAAAAGTCCATATTGCCCGAAAATCCGAAATAGCCGACTGAACCGGCATATGGGCCGCGCCTTTCAGGCTCAAGCTCTTCAATGATCTCCATGGCCCGAATCTTTGGAGCACCACTCACGGTACCGGCCGGGAAGCAGGCTTTCAGCACATCAAACATATCCTTGCCGTCTTCTAGTACGCCATGGACACCAGAAACAATGTGCATTACGTGACTGTACCGTTCAACAACCAGTAAATCCCGCACTTCCACAGAGCCGTATTTCGCTACCCTGCCCACATCATTCCGTCCCAAATCAACCAGCATAAGGTGCTCGGCCCTTTCTTTAGGGTCGGCCAGCAACTCTTTTTCCAAAGCCTTATCAACTTCCGGAGTATTTCCCCGTGGTCGAGTACCGGCTATGGGGCGAAGTTCAATATCAGAGCCTTCAAGACGAACAAGAATCTCAGGAGACGAGCCAATTTGGACCAAATCGTCCAATTTTAAATAGAAAAGATAAGGACTGGGATTGATATGACGTAAGGCCCGATATAAAGCCAGAGGATTCAAGTTGATTTCAGTGCGAAAACGCTGGGATAAAACCACCTGTATAATATCGCCGGCCAGAATATACTCTTTGGCCTTTTCAACAATGCCGTGGAAGTCTTCCTGGCTCATGTTGGAGGAAAAGTCATGCGCTTGCCCTTCCCCATCATGACCAAGTAGATATACAGGTATTGGCTTGCGTAATAATTCTACAATGCCATCTATACGATCCATTGCCTCTTTATACAAAGCATCATGGTCGCTATTTTCCTGTAGAGGTACGCAGTTGACAATGGTCAAAGTCTGTCGCAGGCTGTCGTGGATTAAAACAAGACGCGGAATCATAAAAGAGCTGTCCGGACAATCATCCAGGGGTGGATTCTCCTGGGGCAAGCGCTCCATGAAACGCACCATGTCATATCCCATAAAACCGACCGCACCACCAAAAAACCGTGGTAGCACTTCACTGCGACAGGCATCGAAAGAGTTAAGCAACTCTTTCAAGGCCTCAATAGGATCATCTTGTTTTTCTTGTTTTTCTGAGCCTTGCTTGATGGTAATCGACTGCCCAAAACTCTCAAACGTAGCAATGGGATCAAGGCCAATAAAAGAATAACGGCCCCATTTCTCTCCGCCTTCAACAGACTCAAAGAGAAAAGCATGGGAATCTTCACCTGCGACTTTGGCAAAAATTGTTAATGGGGTATCGAGATCAGCGATTATTTCCCGATAAACAGGAACAAGGCCGCTTTCGGCGGCCAATTGCCTGAATTGGGACAAAGATGGATGATGACGGGAATCGTCCGGTTGAGTCATTCCAAAGCCGAAAGTTAGGCTCCGGCTCCGCAAGAATTAACCCGTTTGGTAAGTCTTGAAACTTTACGGGAAGCGGTCTTGCGATGGATAGCGCCTTTGGTAGCAGCCTTATGAATAACAGGAATAGCTTTTTTCAAAGCTTCCTGTGCTTTATCAGCAGCCTGTTCTTCAATGGCCTCATTCACTGCCCGAACAACGGTTTTTACCATGGTGCGGTTGGCCTTGTTACGCATCCTGCGTACCTGAGCCTGACGATCCCTTTTTAATGCTGACTTATGGTTAGCCAAGATAATTCTCCTTAATTCTCTTACATTCGGGCATGTTGAAACAAACTTTACCCATACCCGATTACAATTACGATTTCCAGAAGAGCGATACAATAATAGAACTGCCCCCCCATGTCAAGTTGGAAATTATTCTCTTTGAGGAAGTTATTATTGTCCTAAACGTCACTGCCGATAACTACACATCAGCCTATTCTCCATAGACATTAGGGTGCCACCATTGATTCTCGCAAAGGGGTGGGTATTTACGCCAAAGACAATTAATCACTTCTATTTTAAGGATGTTTGGTCCAACATTGACGCTGTTCGTTTCACTGAAGCATTCACATTCATTCTGCGGAACTCCAACACCGCTCACTGTGACGTTGCCACTCCCCACATGATCATCTTTTCCAGTAAAAAAACCATCGTCATGCTCAATAATAGTGACACTAGCTTCTGCCTCAACTGCCTGACTGCCGTTTAAATTTTTATACGCTATATACGTGTGTCCTTTGGTGGTATCAATGTCATTGAGAAAATTTCCCCCACCCCACATGTTTGGGGTCATCTCCTCTGTTACCGAGCCTTCGAAAATCATCTCATCGGGTCGAGATCCAGGTGGGTCATAGTTGGCGTTTTGAGTCCAAATTAAATAGCAAAGATATTTAGAACTGAGCAATTGGTCATTGTACTCTGGATTAAAAAATTCCACATTGCTGACTTCCACCGGGACATACTCCGGATCATAAGTGATGCTGACCGACAACGGATCACTTCGTTCCCCTGCTACATCCACGCCCACCAACTCAAAAATATTTTCTCCCTCAACAAGATCCAACTCGGTGTGCCATGTGCCTATCTCGGGTGTCTCCGATGAGGGTGAGGCTCCTACTCCGATAGAGACCCCATCCACCTCCACATCCACGGCACGCATGGATAATCCGTGCAGGGTAATGCTATCGGAACTCGTAACCATGGCATCCTCGTTCTCGTTCAAAATGACCAATGTAGGCTTCTGCACATATTGAATGTCCGAGGACTCGTCGAAATGATCACTGCTTCCGTCGGAGCATCCTGACATTATCAAACCAATAATAATCAAAACACCTGCCAGAGAACTACCCTTGAAACGATTTCGAGCCATACTGATTCCTCCTGACATTGAGATCAAATTTCCTTAAGCTCACCAATATTCATGGGATTTTTCAACTCAGATGATACGTGATCTGAATCACTTCATTCGCCAACCCTATATATTATGTGGCTGGACAGGAAAAAAATGCCTCTGAAGTCGCCAGACAATGCTTGCCTAGTCTGGAATGAAACTGTCACTCACTTGTGAGATTCATCAGCCTCAAAATTTAGTGTCTGTAGGTCAATTTCCCAATCACTGCCCGTTCTCTCAGAGTATTCACCCGTTGGGAATCAGTAATAGGCTCGGCATGTTCCTCAATGAGGTTGATACCGGTTACACTGAGCTCAAGTTCATTACAGATATGGTAACCAATACGAACATCCAGGGTGGAAAAACTCTTTGATGAATGAGTCTGATCCATATATGTATAGGCAATATCAAATTCCAGGTCATCGGTGATGTTGTAATACGATTTAAACTTTATAGAATTATTGGGCACATTGGCATTGGGAAGGCCTGGATCATAATCATAAGCCGCATCTAAATCACCTTCTTGATAAATAAACGCCAATTCCAGCCGGATATAATCCAAAGGTTGATAAAAAATAATTCCCTCATATCCATAGACATAATCAATGTCGCCACGATTGTCGGTGATGAAGTCGTTATAAAATATCGCATTGTCAAAGGTCAGGTTATCACTCAATCGCACTCTATATCCAGCCTCGCTGACCACGATTGTGGCTGCCTCATCCTGTTCTTCTGCAATACTAATGATACAGCCCAATTCAGGATGCATTGTGCCACCAAACATGCTGCACATTCCACCAAATCCAGACAAATCAAGATACCCATCGGATTCAATACGGGCAGGAATGGATACCGCTCTTGCTATGGATGCCCACAGTGTGTGGTTATCATTGGGCGTATAGGCGATTTTAGCGCTGGGTTGCCATTCTGAGCCGGTAAAATCATTTTGCTCATATTTAGCACCCAGGTTAAGTGTCAAACGATCCTCCACCACTTCGATGGAATCTTGCAAGAAAGCACTGAAAACCACGTCCAACCGATTGGCTGGATGCATGGCCAAAACAAAGGCACTTCCCCAATGCTTGGTATGGTTATCTACGCGCCGGTACCCCATTCCCCAAAGCACTTCTTGCCTTGGCAGGGAAAAACGGTGCTGAAAATCAAGGTCGATGATTTCCCGCTCGTCGGCAAAAATCGTATCGTTTTGGGAAGTATGATCGTAATAAGCCTGGAAACTGCAATCAGATGAATCTGAAAACTCATGGTCATAACGAGTTAAAAAATTACCACCACTCACATCCACGGTTAAATCGGTAGTGGCACCAAAATCATTAATCTTGGTAATGCCCTCCTCACCTTCATAATAATCACCTTGCACAGTGAGGTTACCTTTAAGGCCGATGGGCCAGTCACTTCGAAATCCCACCTGTTTCTTTTGACCGAAATCATTGGCTGTTTCACCTTCAGGCAGAACAACCCCCCTGTTGCTCTGTTCATTGGCCTGGGGATGAACACCGGCCATGAGTCTCTTTGATTTCCCATAAAAACGGAAACTGCCGCTCTCGGCCGCATAGCCGAGGCGGACTGCCAGCTCATTATTGAACTGATTGTTTCCAGCTGTTGCGGCAATCATTGTCCCAGAAGTTTCCGATGATGATTTGGTGACAATATTAACGATACCATTGGTTGCATTGGACCCCCACAGGGAAGCCCCTGGACCTCGAATTACTTCAATGCGGTCAATATCTTCCAAAAAAGTACAATACGGCTCCAGTAAACGCCATTGAAAAGAGGATTAAATACACTACGCCCATCAACCATCACTAAGAGATACGGGATAAATCTATCGTTCCGGCCTCGGGTACTGACCGCCCAGCTATTGGCGTTCAAATTTCCGACGTTCATCCCTGGAACCATACGAAGAAGTTGAGGAATGGAGGTAGCACCAGAGCGTCGAATATCTTCAGAAGTAATGATCGTTACGGCAGAAGAAGTTTTAAAAACTTCTTCTGCTTTACGAGAGACGGTCTTCACTTCTATATTGAGAATTTCCTCAAGACTCATGGCAAATACCTCCTCGTGAGGAATTTGCGCTTCAACAGAGCCTACAGGAATAAAAAAGCCCGGCAATAGAAATAAAGCCAATATTCTTTTCATTATCCCTCCCCAAATATCCTGAAAAAAAGACATAGACAAAATGCATCACTACTACAAAGTATATAATTCTCGATCACAAATAATGAAGTTTTTTTTTATGTAATGGGATTATTGGTTCATAAAAACAATGGTAAAACGACAAGAAAAAGGTTGAAGAATTTAATTAAATACTTTATCTTCTTTCTCGCTTTCTGATTCTTTGACACCCCAATGAGTGTACTTATCCCCTCCCCATTTTCCTGCCCAAAAAGCAGGTTTTTTTAGTACACATCAAAGACGATCAGACAGTATCCCCAAATAGGCAAGGAGGGATACTTCCTCCCTTGCCTTTTCCACACAATAAGCCTTTCCAAAATCTCATACAACTCCCCACAAGCAAAACAGGCACAATCGATAAAAAACTGTTACAATAATCCAGTATCAATTCTTACGTATTTCACGCATGCAATACAACTTTTTATAGCTATAAACGGAAAATAACTGATCACATTTTTTACAAGGCACACTTTATGGTTACAAGAAATTTCCTTTTACACCTCAAGAACAAAACGTTGTTGTTTTTTTGTCTCATATTGGCCCTGTGTCCAATTCACAGCAATGCAGTAGAGAACATCGACACCGAAACTGTTTTTGCTCTTTTCAAAGGTAATGTCGTTCAAATCCAGGTAATTGATCAAGGAGCACCATCAAAAACCAATATAGGGTCTGGATTTATTATCACCGACAGTGGGTACGTAATTACCAACTATCATGTTATTGCCGAACTCATTAATCGTCCAGGACTGTTCCGGGCTGAATTTATTAAAAACGACAATACCAAAGGAGAATTAAAACTTCTTACCCTTGATGTTGTACATGATCTTGCCCTGTTATATTCAGACCAATTGAAAGGATCTGGATTGAAAATTGAAAGCAATCCCCCTAAAAAAGGGGAACGCCTATATGCCTTTGGTAA
This sequence comes from uncultured Desulfobulbia bacterium, assembly GCA_964443295.1. Lineage (GTDB taxonomy): Bacteria > Desulfobacterota > Desulfobulbia > Desulfobulbales > CG2-30-60-27 > CAYUCH01. Next base: position 24,444 of record CAYUCH010000022.1, read on the forward strand.
TCCATTTGATTTAGGACTCACCATTGTCGAAGGTACCTACAATGGGCTTTTAGAAAAATCTCTCTACGAAAAAATTCACTTTACCGGCTCCCTCAATCCCGGCATGAGTGGAGGTCCCACACTTAATCGGCATGGGCGAGTTGTGGGAGTCAATGTTTCCACGGCAGGAAATCAAGTCAGTTTTTTAGTACCATCTGTCTATGTTGAAAACCTTATAAGTTCAGAACAAACCACCACCAGCACAAGTGAGGCTTCACTGGAGCTAGTACGTGACCAACTCTTTGAAAATCAAAACCATATAATCGGCACACTCCTGGATGAACCCTTCTCCCTCATGGATCTTGGAGACTTTCGTCTTCCGGGTGAATTAAAAAAATTCATCAGTTGTTGGGGGGGGACCTCACCTGAAAAAGACAAACTTTACGATCTGGCATATCAAGATTGCTCAACTTCCGATGACATATTCCTGGCTCCAAATTTTTCATCTGGGATAATCCGATTCAAGCATAAATTTTATACATCCCCTAAAGCAGGCCCATTACGGTTTTATTCATTTTTAGAACAAAATCTCAACTCTCCTCATTTATTCCTTTCTGCCAATGAACGGCAGGTTACAAACTATGAATGTTCCACCGACATAGTTAATCATAACGATATTCATTCCAAAGTTATTTTCTGCATGCGGGAGTATAAAAAGCTACATGGCCTGTATGATGTTTTCCTTTCGGCAACAACCCTAGAAAGTAGTGATCAAGCCTTGCACACCTCACTGGTAGCAGCCGGCGTCAGCTATGAAAATGCTATCCGGTTTACCCAAACCTATCTTGAAGAAATCAACTACAAACAGATGGCCGAGAATTAAAAGGGACGAAACATGCTGCAATCAGGATTCATAGAGATACTTGACCGAGCCGGCCAGGTAAAATACCGTGAGAAAATTGGCCCCGAGGGTCTCACTTTAGGGAGAGGTTACGAAAACGATCTAATTATTGACGATCCGTATATGTGCCCTAAACACCTCCAGTTAACCTGGAATGAAGACTGCCTCATGGCATTTGACCTGGACAGTGTTAACGGCATGAGGCACGACAAGGAAAAACAGCGAAAAAAACAGATTTGCCTTAATACTGTTGACAACCTTCACATCGGCAGGACCACCCTACGTTTTCGTCCACTCGACTATCCTATTGGCCCAACGAAAGCAGATGATGCCCACTCTAATATTACCCGCCTTATTACCCATTTTGCCTTCCCGCCTGTTGCCTTTTTGTTCGCATACCTGGCAATCATTCTTTCTACTCATTTAGGTTCAAACAAAGAGTTTGATGGTCAAATATTCGGCGGTACACTGATGGTTTTTCTGCCTCTTCTGGTGGCTTGGTCAACTATTTGGGCATTTACTGGCAAAATAATCTCTCAAAAAGCGAAATTTCTTGTCCATTGCGGCATAGCCTGTACGGGAATCCTTTTCACCATAGGTGTTCCAACTCTACTCGATTATGCCTCCTTTGCCGCAGGTTTTGACAGTATTGGAAATATTCCAATTTTTATAATTGACAGCATGTTAATTGCCGGATGGATTTTCCTTCATCTCTCCTTTGTTTCCCAATCACCACCCAAAAAACATGTAAAAACTGCCATTGGCTTTGCACTTCTCATACTCAGCTTTACAGCAATATCAGAAAACCTTATGCAAGATAAATTTAGTTATAATCCGAGATATGAGGTGAACCTCAAGCCCCCCTTTCTTCAATTGACAGAGGGCAAGAGCCCCCCCATATTTTTCCAGTCGATTCAAGGAATACGGGATGATTTGAGAGTACAATGCTCCGAGGAGTAAACACGAGTCAGACCGCCACAAAAGGTCTGACCATTTCTTCACATATTGTGATTCCACACTCCGAGTTGAAGTTCAGGGCAATGCGGGCCCAAGGACCTGGAGGCCAGCATGTCAACAAAACCTCCAATGCCGTGCATCTAAAATTCGATTACCTGAAATCTCCTTCATTACCGGAATTCTGCAAACAACGTCTCCAAACCATGAGAGACAAACGTATAGGAAAAGATGGCATTGTCATCATTAAAGCTCAAAACCATCGTAGTTTAGAAATGAATCGGCATGAAGCCATGAGCCGTTTAACCGATATTCTTCGGGAAGCAAGCAAGATTCAACCAAAACGACGTCCGACCAAACCAAGCCGGTCTTCTCAAGAAAGAAGATTGTCTGCAAAAAACGAAAACTGGCCGCACCAAACAGCTCAGGAAAAAAGTTGGACGAAATGACTACTAGGTCATTCTGATTCGGCCACAATCGGGACAAACCCAGGTCGGACCGTTGGAAATCCCCCACAGGTTTTCTTGAAAGCACGGTTCACATATCTGAAAGCCACACGGACAATTCAAGCAATACGGTAGGACTTTTTTACAACAGTGGCAGGTATAATCCCTACCACCACGCCGCCGTCTGGAGTATGATTTTTTCTTTTCTGTCATGATGAAGACAATTCTCCCGAAAGCCAATCTAAATATGATTTTGCCCCATCTACAATTGGCAGAGCCAGGATCTCCGGCACCTCATAGGGATGATTTGTGGAAATTTCTCTTTCAAGAGCTGAAAACAAGTCCCGCCGGGATTTTATAAGCAATAAATATTCTCCAGCCTTTTCAATTTTTCCCTGCCATTGATAAACACTTGTCATGGGGCCAGTGATCTGCACACAACCGGCGAGTCTTTTTTCAACAACCAGTTCGGCAATTTTCTGGGCATCTTTTTCCGTCTCTACTGTGGTCATCACCTGTATATACTCAGTCATTCTCAACTCCAGTCCAATGGGAACTCAAAGTAAACAGCAATTTCTCGGCCAATTTTCCTGTCACCTATTTTTTGCCATGGTGGCTTCTTGTATTTTAACCACTAATATTCTATCCTGTTCCTGTCATGTCATGCAATATACCTCATCATACTTCAGATAGCTCCGGACCAATGCTGCTCGCGGTAGACGTTGGCAACAGCCATATGGTCATCGGTCTTTTTACTGAAGAAAAGCTTACTCATCACTGGCGGGTGAAGACGGACCGAAAATCCACCCCCGATGAACTGGCAGCTCTTTTCCATAGCCTGTTCAATGTACACCACATCTCGTTTACCGATATCAGCGACGTAATACTTGCCAGTGTTGTCCCTACCATGCAAGCAGCATGGGTCGAATTTACCCAACAACATTTCAACCAAAAGGCTGTTCTAGTGGACAGCGGCATGGAAACGGGCATGAAGGTTTTGACAGACAATCCTGCCGAGGTAGGAGCCGATCGTATCGTCAATGCCGTGGCAGGATATACCCGATTTAAAAAAGCGCTTATTATTGTCGATTTTGGCACCGCCATCACCTTGGATTGTGTCTCGGAACATGGTGAATACCTGGGAGGTGCAATTGCCCCGGGATTGGCAATTTCTCTTGATGCATTAAGCGGCCAGACCGCCAAGCTTCCGCGGGTTGATATTTCGACTCCACCGGTAAGTGCCATGGGGACCAACACCGTAGAAGCCATCAAATCCGGACTACTTTATGGATTCGGAGGTATGGTGGAAGGCCTTATCAACCGAATCAAAGAAGAATTTCATCCCATTTCCCCCATGGTTATATCCACCGGCGGTATGGCAAGTCTGATCAGTCCTTATGCACCTTCCATTGAAGAAGTCATCCCCATGCTCACCCTAGAAGGCTTACGTCTCCTCCATGCCCGCAACAATTAATGCATCGTTGCCACCCATCCAGGCTCCCCATCTTAAACCTGGAGACACCATCGGGCTCTTTGCCCCGGCAGGGCCAGTTCGCGATGAACAGGCATTCTCCGATGGAGTAAGAATTCTAAGGGACTACGGTTTCAAAATTAAAATGGCCAACGATATCATGCGTTCGGATGATTACCTGGCCGGTACTGAGAAAAGACGAGCCCAGGAATTTCATGAACTCTGGAAAGATCCACAAGTCAAGGCACTCCTGGCCGTGCGTGGTGGCTATGGCTCACTCCGCCTTTTTCCGCACTTGGATCTTGATTTTATACAACACACTCCCAAAATTCTGATTGGCTTTAGCGACATTAGTGTCCTTCTCAATGGACTATACGCCAAAACTGGACTTATCGGATTCCATGGCCCGAATCTCTGTTCCCTTGGCCAATTAGATAAAAACTCTGTAGACCTCTTTTTCAATGCTTTAACTAGTCAACTTCAGAAATCAACCAGCCCCCCCCACCTTGAAATATTGAGACCTGGGACCACCAAAGGATTTCTGCTGGGTGGCAATCTGGCTTGCATTACCCATATGATCGGCACACCTTTTGAACCCAGTTGGCACGAGGCAATACTCTTCCTGGAGGATATCAATGAAGCACCCTACCGAGTCGACAGGATGCTGACTCAACTGGCCTTATCCGGAAAATTAAATCGTCTTAACGGAATTATTCTTGGCGAATTCACGCAATGCGGCGATATTGAAACAACCTGGGAGCGAGTACTGGAATTAACTACAGAAAAAAATATCCCTGTCTGGGGCAATTTCCCCATGGGCCATGGCAATATTAATTGGACCCTTCCCGTGGGAGCAAAGGTAGAAATGAATTCTGAGCAGAGAGCGTTACGTGGTGAATATTTATCGTAACACGCTAAAGAAAAGGAGATTGTCATGAAAAAAATTCTTAATCCAATCATGGTCTGTTGCATTGCCTGCCTCCTCATTTTGGGAGTCACTGCTTGTGAAAAAAAGGGACCGGCAGAAAAAGTCGACAACATCCTAGAAGATGTTAAAGAAAAAATACATGACGTTACAGAATGAAATGGTGTGGGGTGCAGAGCGCGTATTCTTTTTGACAAATGCCCAAAACATTTATACACATAAACAAGAGTGTACTTTTTGGGATGCATGTATCGGTTTAAAATCCAATAGAGAGATGCCATGCGAATTCTTGTTGTGGATGACGAAATTGTCAGCCGAACCAAACTGAAAAGACTGATTGCCAACTATGGCGAGCCTGATGCTGCCAAAAGCGGTGAAGAAGCTCTGGAATTATTTTACAAAAGTCATCGCGAAGAAAATCCTTACCGGCTCATCACCATGGATGTGGATATGCCAGGTCTATCGGGACAGGAAACGGTAACCCAGATAAGAGAGTTTGAGGAAAATATCCAAATGACATCACCAGATAACCGCGCTAAAATCCTCATGGTTTCCGGCATGACCGACAGTACAGAAATCATGTCTTCCTTTAGAGAAGGATGCGAAGGGTACCTTACAAAACCTTTTAATCAGGAAACCCTGGAAGACGCTCTTAAGAAAATTCAAGTACTGTAACAGAACCTACCGTATTGTTGTTACACTGCTGACCGCAATAAACACATCTGGTTATGCTGTTCGAGATGCACTCACTCACAGAAAAGCCTAGCGGTATTGACATTTTTTGGATAATCTATACTGTTTTTTCCAGTTATATATGCCGATAAAATATAATCATCAGCAAGACAAATAAGCACACTAACCACAGGATTTGATGGAGGGTAAAATGGAAGAAGGATCTCAGACAATCCTTTTTGTTGATGATGAAAAAGGTGTGCTATCATCTTTGCGCCGGTTATTTATCGATGAAGACTGGGATATGCATTTTGCTTTAAGTGCTGCTGAAGGACTTGAGATCCTCAAAGAAGAATCCATTGATTTGGTTGTTTCCGACGTTCGAATGCCTGAAATGGACGGCATCGCCTTTCTGTCCAAAGTAAAAACTCTCTATCCAGAAACAGTACGAATTTTCCTCAGTGGTTATGCTGACCACAAAGCAATATTAAAAGCATTTGCCGATGGCTGTGCTCAGCAGCTCTTGCCAAAACCGTGGGATGATCAAGAAATCAGAAATGTCATTAAGGAAGCTCTGGAATTAGCAGAGAACCAGAAAAAAAAGATCAAGGGTTTTCAGAAAATTATCAACTCCCTGTCTTCACTTCCTCCCATGCCCAGTACCTATGTGGAGTTTAAAAAACATTTCACCGATCCAGACAATTTTTCCTTTGACAAGATTGCCGATATTATTGAAAAAGATGTCTCTATTTCCGCCAAATTAATTCGCTGGGCCAATTCCGCCATGTTTGGCCAACGTAACAAGGTGGAATCAGTAAAACGTGCGGTTCTTGTTCTTGGCTCAAGCATTGCTGAAGGACTGGTTCTGGCAGAATCATTACTTGATTCCATGCCAGCACCAGAATCGTCCAGTTTATGGGATCGACAAGAATTTCAATACCATGCCATTGCCTGTGGAGTAATTGCTAAAAGCCTGATGGCAGAGCTTAATGCAGGTGATACTGAGGCCCATGACCGTGCCTTCACTGCAGGTCTCCTTCATGATATCGGCAAACTAGTTGAAGAAAGCCACCTCCATGAGCAATTTATTAAAATTGTAAAAAATGCAAAAGACAAGCACACCCTCATTTACGAATCAGAACAGGAAGTCCTTGGCACCACCCATGAAGAAATAGGCAGCTATTTGGCAGAGTGGTGGAATATGCCGACGTTTTTAGTAAATGCCATTCGCTGGCACCATACACCCGAACTATGCAAAATTGACTGTGATCTTATTGCCACGGTGCACATTGCAGATGTACTTGCCCAACAGTTCCTGATTGGAGAAAGTGGCAACTTCTCTTCCCCAAAGGCCAATCAACAATGTTGGGAAAAATTCAACCTCAGTGAAGAACGCTTGGCGAACCTCAAAGAAGAAGTGATAAAAAACATGCCTATATAGTGTGCAAGAGTAACTTGTTGCCAATGTGCGTTCAGATAAATGACATAATTCCAGGCCACATTTCCCACTTTTATCTTTATTAAAGAAATAGACAGAGCGAATTCTTCATTGCTAGAATGGGATATGCTGAAATCAACTTTCCGAGATACGATAAATGTTCTCCTGCAGGGCAAAAAATTCGGTTCCATTGACCAGGAAAGCGAGAGAAAAACATTTCTCTTTCTTGGCATTGTCAGTCTAGGCAGCCTGATTATTTTTTCCCTTGGTGCTGTTGCTTTTTATCAGAATTACATTCTTCTTGGCACCGTGGATTTCATGGTTGGTGGATCTCTTATTGGCCTTCTTTTCTTATTTAGAATTACACAAAATTATTCTTTAAGTTGCTTTATCGGAATCATAATTGTGATCTGTTTTTTCCTGTTCATCTTCTTCTCAGGAAGTGCAAACGGGTACACATTTATGTGGCATTACACCTTTCCACTGCTGGCCCTCTTTCTCCTCGGCACATACCACGGGACCATTGCTTCACTGTTTTTATTTGTGCCATCAGTGGCATTTCTCTTTTTCGATCTCGCTTCCGATACAATTCAAATTTACACCCTTGATTTTACCCTTCGCTATATTCCATCCTATTTAGCAGTTTTCCTCTTTGCCTATCTTTATGAACGAGGTAGAGGAAAACAGCAAAGAGAACTCAGCCTTGCCCAGGAAAACCTAGAAAAACGCATCTTAGAGCGCACCAAAGAGCTCGTTGATGAAGTTCAAGAACGAAGAAATGCCCAAGCTGCCACGCTCATGGCCAAAAAAGAGTGGGAATGGACTTTCAATTCCCTTCCTGAACACATTGTGATCATAAATGACAAATATGAAATTATCCGGGCCAATAAGGCCTTTTGTGATCATGCTGGCCTCTCAATGAAGGAACTTATTCATACAAAATGCTTCCATATCCTCCACTCGACTGACTCGCCGCCACACTATTGCCCCCATCAACAATTGAGAAAAGACCATCTTGCCCATTCAACTGATATTTTTGATGACACTACCAAAACATATTTCAACATCATCCATGCTCCACTTCATGATGAACATGGCGAATTTATTGGAGCCATTCATGTAAGTCGGGATATCACCGACCAAAAAGAGGCTGAAGCTAAAAAAACCGCGGCTGAAGACAAATTACGGAAAGCTGAAAAAATGGAGGCCATAGGCCTGATGGCAGGTGGTGTGGCCCATGACCTGAACAATATACTCTCTGGTATTGCCAGCTATCCAGAATTACTCCTTATGGAGATCTCCGAGGACAGCAATTTACGAGCTCCCTTAGAAACAATCCGTGGCTCAGGTAAACGAGCTGCAGAAATAGTAGCAGACCTGCTTACAGTTGCCCGGGGAGTAGCAGCTAAAAAAATATCTGAAGACATAAACGTTCTGGTAACAGAATACCTCGACTCACCTGAGCATCAAAAAATAGTATCCCTCTATTCCAACATTTCCTGCTCAACTGAATTGCAAAACGGTCTCAAAAATATTGCCTGCTCCCCAGTTCATATTAAAAAATGCCTCATGAATCTTATGACTAATGCCGCCGAGGCCATTATAGGCAATGGCCATATCGTCATTTCCAGTCGCAACCAGGTTATAGAAGATCCTCCCACTGAGTCGGCAATACCTGGCCCTGGGGAATATGCGGTGCTGACCATCTCGGACGATGGTCCCGGCATACCAGACAAAGACATTGACCGAATTTTTGAGCCCTTTTATACAAAAAAAGTGATGGGCAGGAGTGGCACTGGAATAGGTTTAGCAGTGGTCTGGAATACAGTACAAGATCATGGCGGCAGCATTACTGTTTCCAGCTCTGAAAATGGGACCGTTTTTGAATTGTATTTTCCTGTGACCAATAAAAAAAATCAACCAAAACTGCCAACTCACACCGTGGAACAAATGAAGGGAAATGGTCAAAAAATCCTTATTATTGATGACGAGCAACACCAATTGGAGATTGCTTCACGAATGCTCTCTCATCTCAACTATAAAGTTGCAGTGGTTTCATCCGGCGAAGAGGCCATCACCTATCTGGAAAAAAACGACGTCGACTTACTGGTCCTTGATATGATAATGGATCCTGGAATGAATGGTTTGGAGACGTATAAGCAGGCTATCCAAATTCGACCTGGCATAAAAACGGTAATTGCCAGTGGCTATGCCGAGGATGACAAGGTTCGCCAGGCACAGGAATTAGGAGCCGGGCAATTTATAAAAAAACCATACTCAATTGATGAATTGGCCATGCCAATATGGCAATCCCTCACCTAGAGAGAACTTAACTATGCAAAAAAACAACATACTTTTTGTCGATGATGAGCCCAAAGTACTTTCTGCAATTGAAAGAGCGCTGGGTATAAAAGCAGGTTACTCTCTGTCTTTTGCAGAATCAGGAAAAGAAGCCCTCGAAATGTTAAAAAGCGAGCCATGCAAGGTGCTGGTTTCAGACGTCAAGATGCCCCATTTTAATGGTCTGGATTTTCTGGTCAAAGTTAAGGAACTCTATCCAGACATCATCCGTGTTGTTCTTTCAGGACATAATGATGTTCAATTGGTGCTCGAGGCGGTGAATAAACGAAGTATCGACAGGTATCTCACTAAACCATGGGATGTGGAAGACCTTAAAGCCACCCTGAGCCAATGTATTGAACTTTATGATTTACGGAATGAAGTAAAAGAACTCAGGCAACAACTCAGTGAACAAAAATAAGGCTTGGCACATCTATCTTATTTCGCATCATCCAACAATCGTACAACTTCATCGCGAAGACGCTGGGCCAATTCATGCTTCTGCTTTACCTTATACTCGCTGGTTTCTATGGGGGAACCGATATTTATACAAATATGCCCTGGACGCACAAGCAGTTTTCCCTTTGGCAAGATCCCATAGCTTCCACTGATGGCAACGGGTACCAATGGAACACCAGCTTTGATGGCCAACACCATTCCACCGGCTTTAAATGGCTGCAAGGTACCATCCAGAGTTCGTGTGCCCTCTGGAAAAATAATGACGGAAGTACCGGCGGCAATCCTTTTAGCTGCCGACTCTAAGCTTTTCATAGCGCGTCGACCGTGGGCTCGATCCACAGCGATATATCCGGCCAAACGCATGCCAGTTCCAAAAAAAGGTATGCGGAAAAGTTCTTTTTTGGCCATCCAACGAAAATCATGGGTTAGATAGCCCTGAAGAGCAAAAATATCAAACTGGCTTTGGTGGTTAGCAGCAAATATATACACTTTATCGGCAACAAGTTTTTCAGCGCCTTTAACCTCAACGGATGCGCCACTTATGAAACAGAGGATCCTTCCCCAATATCGGGGCAGAGCCTGAACTGCTTTGGGACTCATTCGCAGTATACGTATTCCTGCAATGGCGGATATACTCACCAGAAAAGTGAGAAGTGGGGCGAGAAAAAGGAGAAATAAAGAACGAAATAGATTAAAAAAACTCATTTAAATACCGACCAAAATACGGTGAATGAAAACCTACAATCAATCCTGCGGCTTCAAATTTGCTACACCTTATCATGTTGATTTGATTAGATTTGCACAGTAACATAGACCAATAATGATAATAACACAAGAGACAACAACCTCGCTTTATTTAAGGAAAAAAAGGACATGTTAGTCCTTTAAAACCATATTGATATAATCATGAACAATGAAAAACCACCCAAAGATCATTTTGGCTCTATACCAATCTCAGAGAAGAACGATACGGGGGAAGATGTTCCTCTCTCTCTTGCATCTGGCGAGGAGAAACCGGATCTCACTCAGGAGGAGTCTTCCTTAGATTTTATTGAGCAGGACAAATCCTCTTTAGAGTTTGTCGAGCAGGAAGAATCCACCATTGATTTTGTCGAACTGGTTGAGCCTGGTGAATCGGCTAATGCAGGAAAAGGCCGTTCTCGCCGTCCTGCTATGTGGATCATGAGTAGTGTGATTTTTCTACTGCTAATCTATGTTCTCGCTGGTTTTTTTCTCGTTCCCTATGTAATGAGCACTATCCTCCCTCAACGGGCCACAAAACAGCAAGAACGTCCATTTGCAGTGGGTACAGCGGCATTCAATCCACTCACACTGACTGCTACTCTCCATAATGGGATCATTGGCCCCAGACAAGACGAATTGAGTGATAATGCCGACCCTATTCTCTCCTTCGGCCTTTTAAAAATTAATTTTTCATTCCTTTCTTTATTGAGTGGTGATTTCGTTGCCCAGGAAGTTCATTGCAATGATCTCTTTCTTCATCTCGTACGACGTCAAAATTCGACTCTCAACATAACTGGCCTCATTCATTCATCAGACGAAAATCCCACCAAAGCCGGTCCTTCGTTTATTCCTACCTCCTCCTCATTCAGTCTTCGCAATATTACAGTTGAAAATAGTGCTATCCTTTTTGTAGACAAAAAAAACGAATCCACTCACCGGGTGGAGGAATTACAGATGGCATTGCCTTACATATCAAACCAACGCAAAGAACAAGGATTGTATAAAGATTTTTTGGTACGACTCAACCAAGGCGTGGCTGGCAAAGATGAGCTTCTCAGGCCACAATTTTCTGCCAAGATCAATGGCAGCCAAATGACTCTCTCCGGGGAAACTCAAATTACCAAAGAAAAGGTAGAGGCGAGCCTGCAGATTCAACTGAAAGCCCTCGACCTTGCCGACCTCTGGAGCGCACTACCACAAACCAACTCAATTATTCTTAGCAAGGGCAGTGCAGATCTTGATCTGAATTTAATATTTACCACCAGTCATGATTCCTCTCCAGACTTGCAAATATCCGGCAATGCCTCTTTAAGTGACCTTTGGTTCCAAGACAAACAGGGCAAAGAAGTAGCTCGGATACCAAAAGCACAACTCACCGGCAGAGGATCTCCATTAAGCCGTGTTTTTCATTTTCCAAACTGTGTTTTAGAAACGCCCAGCTTTCACCTGGATAAGTCACCCCAAGGGGACTGGCCTCTGGCGTCATTATTTTCTCCAGACGGCAATTTCAGTGAAGGGAAACAACCAGGATTTTTATGGTCTGTAGAGCGACTGAAAATTTCTAATGGTAGGGCGGGTATCATTGATAAAACTGTACAAGGTGGCTTTTCCATGAGCTTAACCGATGTCCAGGGTACGCTTTCTTCTCTGGGTAACAACTCTCAAGAAAACGGCACATTCGCATTCACTGCTCGACTAGGTGAAAATGGAGGTCTCTCCGTACAGGGGGATATAAACCAGGCAAGCAAGGAAACAACCGGCACATTGGTGTTTAAAAATATCAACCTGGTCCAATTCGATCCTTATCTCTCCTCCAATTTAAACATGCACATTAAATCAGGGCAGCTACCCAGCTTTGAGTCTAATTTCCAATGGTTTGCCTATGAGCAAGAGCAAAAGCCTCTGGCACTCAGCCAAGCCAAAGTCACGGTTGAAAATCTTTCTCTCTTTCATAAAAATCAGCAAATATTGAACGCCAAAGATCTGTCGATCAGCAAGGGTGAAATTGATTTTTCCAAGCATTTTATTGAGTTGGGAAGCATTACAACCCAGATCACCGACCTTACCATGGTGTGGGATAAAAACGGCGATCCTTTCTGGCAAACTGAGGCTGACAAATCTGACTCCCAATGGCAAGTAAATATCCAAAACCTTGAGGCAGATCAATCCCGATTTCACCTTGTCCATCAAGGCCTTGCCCAACCCTTTTCCTTTCTATTCAGCAACATCAACCTCTCGTCCCACGGCCTTTCCGGGAATGGAGAAACCGACAATTTTCAGTTGACCGCCGACTTACCCCATGATGGAAAAGTTACACTTAATGGATCACTTGCCATCACTCCTTTTGCCGGCTCACTTGCTCTAAAAATAGACTCTTTATCTTTGCCTGAACTACAGCCGCTATTCGCCTCCTGGCTTGTTCCCACTGTCACTTCTGGACTTCTGGCCGCAGACGGTAATCTTTCGATTCCTGACTGGTCATTCAGTGGCACGACTACCCTGGAAAATTTCGCAGCTTACGCAGAGCAGAAAAAAATTGTCGCCTGGCAAAAGACCACTGCAGAAAACGTTCAACTTGGATTCTCCCCTTTTTCGTTTAAAACAACAAACCTCCCCATTGAAAAACCGTTTCTTGCCTGGACAATACAATCCAATGATTCCCCTATAAATCAATTTTTTCACAACCAAAATGACCCAAAAAACAACCAACAAAGCTCCCCCATCCTAAGCATTGACCATCTTGGCTTGAATAATGGCAGCTTGGAATATCGAGATAAAACCACTACACCTCCATTTTCATTAGTTGCTAATGAAGTCCATGGCTCTGCAACGGGACTCATTAAAATGCCTGGTAATAGAGCTCATTTTTCTCTGAGTGGGGAAATCAAGCAGGCATCTGCCTTTGGAATTGATGCTCCGTCTACCCAAGAAATGACTGCTCCCATATCAATCTCAGGAACCGCAGGGCTTTTTGATTCTGATATTTTTTTCGACCTGAAAACTCATTTTAAAGACCTTTCTCTGGTTCCCCTTTCACCATACCTGGAACCCCATTTGGGCTATCTAATAAGAAGAGGTATTCTTGAGGCCACTATTTCCTATTTTGTCGACACGAACAAAGTCAAATCAGAAAACAATCTATTGGTTCGAAAACTCAAACTTGGTGAGCCTGTTGCCGATGTGACCAACCTGCCACTGACGATTGCTATTCTCACAGATCAAAAAGGGATCATCACCCTCGACATACCTGTAAGGGGCGATAGAAACGATTCATCTTTCACTGTCCGTGGTGCGCTTGTAAAAAGTATCCGCAATCTATTCATCCGCACCATGACTTCACCCTTCACTTTACTGTCTTCACTCTTCCCGGATCAGCCGGCCCCGGATACCATCCATTTTGCATTCGGTCATTCCGAGCTTACAGAAGAAGCAAAAACACAACTGGCGAACCTTGCCGAAGTCCTACGCCAAAGGCCCTGGCTCCAGATTTCTCTTAAGGGTTTTGCCGATTCCAAGGGGGACATTGATGCCCTCCTGGCCTTGCAAGAGACGGAAAAATTACGGAGGAGACTTGAAAGAGAGCGGAAACTGGCAGAACAACTTCCCACAACTTATGGAAAAGAGGAAATTATTCCTTTACGTGATATTGCCCCCAAAGGGGAAGAAAGTGCCGATGAAGAAAAATCGCCATTACCTGAGATAGGTGAAAAAACCCTGCACAGGCTGGCAAAGGAAAGATGCAAAACCGTACAGCGCTTCTTAGCTGACTCCGGCATTGCCCCTGAAAGACTCATTGAAAATAGTAAAACTTCCCTCGTCAAAGAGGACAACCTAGGCCCAAGTGGTAACCGGGTACAATTTTCCTTAGAGAGTTTAATGCCGGAATAATCGATTATGTCGAAAAGGCCGTAACTTTAGCCTGAAATCACCTGCCGCACCATCAAGCGCGATGATGCGGCAGGTGAATAGTGAAAAAACATACTATTGTATAGATTACTTATTTCTTAAGATTCTTCCTCTGTAGGCTTGCCATCCTTTGTATCTGAGCCATATACAGGATACTGTTTCTCAATCCATGCTCCGCTTCCTCCATCAAGGCTGCTTACTTTCTTGAAACCTTTCCTTTCGAACAGCCCCACTGCCATACTGGATCGGTAGGCAGAATTACACACAGCCAGCACCGGCGCTTTAGCATCAAGTTTTGAAGCAAGCTCGGGTATTTTATCTACCTGCATATTTACAATGGTACCAATTCTCAGTTTATTCCACTCAGCTGGCAGTCTAACATCAACAATGATGGGAGCCTCACCACTTTGCATCCAATTATAAAGTTCCTTCGGTTTTATCAGGGTATTCCGGGCCATGGGCATTTTGGCACTCTTCCATGTATCAAAAGGAACCACCTCGGCTGTATAACCTACTCGATGCAATCGGAACAATGCTTCCTTCAACTCTTCTTCATTTCCAGTCAAAACAACTTTTGATCCCCAGGGCACCATGATTCCTACCCAGGTTTCAAGGCGGCCTCTCACCCCAATGTTTACTGAATTTGGTATATGCATCGGCGCGTATTCTTTTGTTTCACGAATATCAACTACGTAATAGGAATCAGGATCCAATAGCTGTTTTTTCGGTGTAAGCTTCTTGGGAGCAGCTTTCCAATTAACAAGCTCAGGTCCGTTCTTATTAATAGCTGCATTATGACCAAAGTATTGAGGGGCCTCTGGAAGACCATCTAAAATAGCGGCAATGAATTCACTTTTGGATTTCATTTGCAGATAATAATTTTCCTGCCTTTCTTCTCCAATGGTAGTCATAGGCTCATCACTCAAGTGCGCTCCGCATAGCGATCCGGCTCCATGGGCAGGGAAAACTTCAACATAATCATCTAGTTTAGCCAATTTATTGTTCCATGCGTATTCCACTGATCTCGGCCACCTATTCCACGCGAAGCCGGCCACCCAT
>CAYUCH010000023.1:0-39181 GCA_964443295.1 uncultured Desulfobulbia bacterium
ACCTCCTCGGGTATAGTACCCTTATCTTAGTGTCCGTGAAACTGGGGTTACCTCAGATTTATTTTTAATTAAGTAGTTCATTAAGCAGCAGTGAGGGGACTGACTTTATTTTTCCAACGGGGACAGAATAATTTTCATGATCTATATGTTCATACGAATACTCCACCCTATTTCATGTGGTGAAAAATGAATCTGTCTCCCGGTTTGAAAATAATTCAGTCCCCTGCTTAGTCTCCTTTTTGTGGCGCTTAGGCCTTTTAAATGTTAGGCTTTTCGTATGCCACGCACAGCCAGAATAGTTTTAGAAAATTGTCCCCACCACGTAGTGCAACGTGGTCATAACCTGCAGGTTGTATTTTCCGGAGATGAGGATTATTTATATTACTTGGACAATCTCCTGGAATGGAAAACAGAGTTGGGGTGTAAGGTCTATGCGTATTGTTTGATGACCAATCATATTCACCTGGTTGTTGATCCCGGCGACCAGGCTCAAAATTTAAAAATTATTCGCTAAGGTTTTTGGGCAGCCCTGTAACAGTAACTATTGATTCGGCTATAACAGCTACTGTCATTATTATTGCAGTAGCAGCCTGGGTGGTAGCCTCTGAAGTAGACAACCAAGAAGAAAAATGCGCAGTAGATCCAGAATGTAGAAATTATGATTTTCTTATAAAAGAACGACTTGGCATAACAAATAAATTAAGCAGGCAAATTAAGCAGGCACGAATTTCAGTTGCGATGTTTCCTGAAAGTCTTCTGGCGTGCTGCTTATCTCAGCCGTAAGAATAAAAATATGGGGAATAGAACGGGTCAGGCTTGCATTATTGCATTATGGTGAGCAATGCACGGGATCACCCCTTTTGACTTACAAAAAATAATCTTACAAAGTATACAAATTGACACTCGGTATTACCCGGGTTATACTGTAAATATGAAAACAGCAATATCTATCCCGGACAACTTATTTCGCGCCGTTGACCAGTATGCTAAAAGCCACGGGTTTTCGCGGAGCAAATTATTCGCAGAAGCTGTTGCTGAATATCTAAAACAACACCCTGCTGATCATATCACAAAACAACTTAATGAAGTCTATTCGTCCGAACCTACTGAGTTGAATGAAACTCTTTCAACCATGCAATTCAGCTCAATAGAAAAAGAAGAATGGTAATCAAACGAGGAGAAATTTGGTGGGCAGAACTACCAGCACCTGCTGGCTCGGGGCCTGGTTATAAAAGGCCATTATTGATTATCCAATCAAATGAATTTAATAAGAGCAAAATTAAAACAATAATTGCCGCTGTAATAACATCAAATACAATTCTAGCAGGTGCCCCTGGAAATATCCTTCTATCAACCCGAAAATCAAAATTATCAAAAGAGAGCGTTATTAATGTTTCGCAAATCATTACCGTCGATAAATCTTTTTTAACGAGCAAGGTTCACACACTGCCCCACAAACTTATGGCCCAAGTTGATGAAGGATTGAAATTAGTTTTAAAGTTACAATGAGCCAAGAGAAAAAAGAGTGGGAACCAACTTCGAGAATAGTTTACAGCTCTTTCAAAATCCACTTCACCGCATCAAGTAAATCCTCTGCCACATGGGCAGGATGTATCTTTTTTGAAGGTCCGATATATTCCAGATCACCTCGCCCATAACCGGTCAAAACCAAAACACCACGGGCCCCGCATTTTTCAGCCGCCTCTAAATCCGACCACCGATCCCCCACTACAAAGGAAGAAGATAAATCAATATCGAGATCTCTGGCCGCTGCTTCGAACAGTCCTGTTTTGGGTTTGCGGCAATCACAGGTTTGTCTGAATTTCTCTTCTTTGGCTTCTGGATGATGGGGGCAATAGTAAATGCCATCAGTTTTTGCGCCTTCTCGCGCTAAAAGCGACTCCATTTTGTCGTGCACAGCATGGAGTAAGTTTTCCGGGAAATATCCACGTGCCAAGCCAGATTGGTTGCTTACCACAACTACCGGTACCTGCACCTCATTAAGAAGACGAATGGCCTTCCCTGCCCTGGGTAAAAGTTGGAACCTGGAGATATGATTGATATAGCCCATCTGTTCGTTGATGGTACCATCACGGTCGAGGAATACTGCGGGTTGCATGTAGCCTTCCTTGTTCTAGATTTAAATGCCCTGCCTCTACTAAAGACTTTTAATAAGGATTCGAGGATACGAGGATTCAAGGATTCAAGGATTCGAGTGGAACTCCTACTCTACGTTCCTTCACTTAACCCCTTGGACCCATTTTTTAGGATTCGAGGATTCAAGGGTTCGAGTGGAACTCCTTTTCTACATTCCTTCACTTGACCCCTTGGATCCTTGGCCCCTTTGGACACTTGCCCCCTTGGACCCTTTTTTAACATTCCAGTGTTCAATTATTAAATCGTTTATTCTCCAAAGATTTAATAAGTCCTTTCAACATTCTTTCAACTTCTTCAGTATCATCCTTGAGTACTTTAAAATCTACTTGATTAGTATAACTTAAATCACCAGAAAGTATGACCTGGGTTTCCAATTCACAAGTAGAGCCATACGCAATATATAGAAGCCTTAAATAATCAGCCGTTGACTTTCTTCCATATCCTTCTGCGATATTTGAAGGGATCGACACCGCAGCCCTTCTCATCTGAGATGTCAAACCGTATCGCTCTTCTTTAGGAAATTTTCCTGTGATTCTATAAAGAACTAAGCAGAGATGGTAGGACTTTTGCCAAACTTTCAGATCTTTAAAACTCTCTAACACTTCCCTTGGACCCTTTTTTTTAGGATTCGAGGATTCGAGGATTCGAGTGGTTGAACTCTATATTCTCAATCACTTCTCTTGGACCCTTGGACCCTTTTTTTAGGATTCGAGGATTCAAGGATTCGAGTAGAACTCCTTTTCTACGTTCCTTCACTTGCCCCCTAGGACCCCTTTTTTTAGGATTCGAGGATTCAAGGATTCATGGGTTCGAGTGATTGAATTCGATTATTTCCCTTCACTTGTCCCTTGACCCCTTGGCCCCTTTGGCCCCTTGCCCCTTTTACCCCTTTACACCTTAACATTTCAACATCCCCCTGACCGCCCCAGCCACTTCATCAGGGGTTATTTCATACATGCAGCGAAAATCCGTTTCACAATGTGTTTTCATGCATGGACTGCACGGAAGGTTTTTATTCAAAATAACAGCATTATCTGAAAATGGTCCAGTGGTCACGGAATTTGTAGAACCGAACAAGGCTACCAAAGGAGTTTTAAGGGCGGCCCCCACATGCATGAGACCTGAATCGTTGGTTACAAAACAATGACATTTCCCAATCACAGCCATTGCCTCTGCCAAATTGGTTTTTCCAGTAAGATCATGGACGTTATCAGGAGCGGCAGCAACTATTTCCTTGGCTGCAAGTTTATCTGCTTCTGTACCAAAAATAACCAGTTGAGCACCGTCTTCTTGAGAAAGTTTTGAGGCCAACTGAGCGAATAATTCCGCCGGCCAACGTTTAGCTGGACCATAGGCAGCGCCGGGATTCAAGCCTACGACAGGACCTTTGCCAATGGTTGAGAAAAACATTTCTGCCATTTTCAAAGCGTCGGCAGGCAACTGGAGAAATAATTCATCAGACCCTGGAGTAAGGCCGAGGTCGGCAAGCATTTTTTGGTAATAATGTACCTGGTGAATACTTTTACGCTGGTCAGAAATTTTCACTGGATGGGTGAGAAAAAGACGTCTGCCATCTTTACTATATCCACAACGGACTGGAATTTGTGCCAACCACGTTATAAACGCTGCTTCAAAAGCACCTTGCAAAAGAATAGCCATGTCAAATTTTCGATCTGCCAATTCCCGGGAAAGCTTTAACATCCCGCCTATCCCTCTATGAATACCCTTTTTATGATACGAGATTACCTCATCAATGTATGGGCTGGCACTAAACACATCGGAAAGCCACGGATGGACAAGCATGGCTATATGGGCTTTGGGATAATTTTCTCTAATGGTCCGCACGGCAGGCGAAGTCATAATCCCATCGCCAATCCAATTGGTGGAGCGAACTAAGATTCTATCAATATTCTCTTGGGGCAACGTCATAAACCTTTTTTCTAGCCTGACTTTATCCTGTTTCTGTGGATAATCACATGACAGACGATAACATATGAATACAGTAGGTAAATCCTATCTAGCATCATCTACAATGAGTAGAGAGCAGGCGTCAAGCTTTTTCGTGCGAATACAATTTATGAGTATTTGAATTCTTTTTTTATAAAAATCATTTGTCGTTTGGAAAAAATTAATAATTTATTACAATTTCGATGAGATAGATGTTTTCTCTAATTTCATTTTTCTTACCCTACTTTCTATTTTGAACCTTGCAAAAAAGTCCGTCCAATGGTAAAAGAATGCGTTTTTTGTTGGCTCATTTTTATAGATGAGAGATTTTTTTTTAAACACGTTTTCATTTACGACTTGTTGGAAGTTGTAAAAAATCACATCCCTGCAAATTCCCTTTGGTGCTTCGTCGTTGCGAAGTTGGGAAAATGGGATGGAAGGAAAACCAAAACAGGAGAGATTTCATGTCGTACATTACCATTCAAGAAATGCTTGCCGCTGGTTTGCATTTCGGTCACCAAACCCACCGTTGGAATCCCAAAATGAAACCTTTTATTTTTGGGGCCAGAAACAAAATCTATATTATCGACTTAGACAAGACTCTGCCTTTATTTAATAAGGCATATGAAGTATTGCTGAGTAACATAGCCAAAGGTGGCTCTATCCTCTTTGTTGGCACCAAACGCCAGGCCCAGGAAATCATCAAGGAAGAAGCTGAGCGATGCAACATGTATTATGTAAACAATCGCTGGCTCGGCGGTATGCTTACCAATTTTCAAACCATTAAAAAGAGCGTTGATCGATTAAAATCCATTGAAGGAATGATCGAAGACGGCACAATCAGCAACTATAAAAAGAAAGAAGCCCTCCGCATGGAAAAGGAGATGGCTAAGCTCAAACAAAATCTCGACGGCATTAAAAATATGCGTGGTTTGCCATCCATTCTTTTCGTAGTTGATCCCAAGCGTGAGAAAATTGCTGTTGATGAAGCAAATCGTCTCGGTATTCCAGTTATTGCCATCACTGACACTAACTGTGATCCGGATGGACTCGCCTACCCAATTCCAGGTAATGACGATGCCATTCGATCCATCAAGCTTCTTGTTTCAAGAATGGCAGATGCGGCCATGGCTGGTATGGATAAACGCAAAGAGGCTGAACAGGCTGCCGCTGATAAAAGCAGCAAAAAAGAAGATGCAGCCCCAAAAAAGAAAGCTCCAAAAGCAAAAGCACCTAAAGGAGAAAAAGAGGCGCAGGCTGAGGCCTAACCCCCTTCTTGATACGAACGAAATGCAACCAGGTTGGCCTTTTCAAGGGCTACCTGGTTGTATTATTTCTCAACCAATTTCATAAGGAAAGAGTACCGTGAAGATTACAAGCCAGATGGTTAAAGAGCTCCGCGACAAAACCAATGCGGGGATGATGGATTGCAAAAAGGCTTTGCAGGAAAATGATGGTGATATGGAAAAATCAGTTGATTTCCTGCGCCAGAAAGGTATTGCCGTTGCCCAAAAAAGGGCTGACCGTGCAACCAGTGAAGGAATTATTGAAACATACATCCATGCCGGCGGCAAAATTGGTGTTATGATCGAAGTTGGCTGTGAAACCGACTTTGTTGCAAAAACCGACGACATCAAAGACTTTGCCAAAAACATTGCCATGCATATTGCTGCTGTTAATCCTATCGCAATTTCCAGAGAAGAAATTGATGAAAATCTGATAAACCGTGAGCGAGAAATCTACAAGACCCAGGCCCTTGAATCCGGTAAGCCTGAAAACATTGTTGATAAAATCGTTGGTGGTAAGATTGATAAATTCTACTCAGAAGTCAGCTTAATGGAACAGAAATACGTTAAAAATCCTGACCTGAGTGTTCAAGACCTTCTCAATGAACTCATTGCCAAAATGGGTGAGAATATGTCCGTGAAGCAATTTGCCCGTTTTCAAGTTGGTGCTTAATACATTTTACTTACCTTATAGCTCTGGAAGGAATGAGATCCTTTCAGAGCTATTATTCAAACAGGCCACTATATGTATAAGAGAGTATTATTAAAGCTGAGTGGTGAAGCCCTCATGGGAAAAGCCGCCTATGGAATAAGTAATGAAATGCTCTCTTATGTTGCCGAAGAGGTTGGCAACTTAAAGAAAAAAGGCGTACAAACTGCCCTGGTAATCGGAGCCGGCAATATATTCCGCGGCGTATCAGGCGCTTCATCTGGCATGGTAAGAGCAGATGCCGATAATATGGGAATGCTTGCCACTGTTATAAATGCATTGGCCATGCAGAATGCGCTGCGCAAATGCGGCCATACCTGCCACGTATTCTCAGCCATTCCCATGCCCACGGTATGTGAATCTTACTCACAACGTAAAGCCGTACAATACCTGGAAGACGGTCATGTTGTCATCTTTGCCGCCGGAACCGGCAATCCATTTTTCACCACTGATACAGCTGCTGTGCTGAGGGCGCTGGAGATTGATGCAGATCTCATTTGCAAGGCCACCAGGGTTGACGGCGTCTATGATAAAGATCCTTTAGCTCATGATGATGCAATTAAATTTGATAACCTCACATATACCGAAGTACTCAAGAGGCAACTCAGGGTTATGGACTCGGCAGCAATTTCGCTGGCCAGGGATAATGCCAAAACCATTGTTGTCTTTGATATGAATATAGCAGGAAACATCGATAAAGCAGTGCAAGGAGAAAAAATAGGCACCATAATCACAGGAGAAAGCCATGACGCATGAAGTAATCGAATCAGCGAACGAGAAAATGGCAAACAGCCTGGAAGCATTCAAACGGGACTTGTCTAAAATTAGAACCGGCCGCGCTTCTCTCACGATTTTTGATGGAATTAAGGTTGAAGCCTACGGCTCACCAATGCCCTTAAACCAGGTCGCGACCATGACCATTCCTGAAAGCCGCCTCATTGCTATACAACCTTGGGATCCTCAAATGCTTAGTCCCATAGAAAAATCCATTCAAAAATCAGATCTTGGCCTGACTCCTGTTAATGATGGAAAAATCATCCGAATCAGCATCCCACAGCTCACGGAAGAAAGACGTAAAGAGCTTGTCAAACAAGTTAAAAAAATGACTGAAGAATACCGCGTAGCCGTTCGGAATGTCCGACGAGATGCCATCGAAACACTGAAAAAGCAAAAAAATAATAAAGAAATTTCAGAGGACGATCTCTTTAAACTCCAAGACCAAGTGCAACACGAAACCGACGCCAATATCAAACAAATTGATGCGACAATGGCGGAAAAAGAAAAAGAGGTCATGGAGGTTTAACTCCGATAAAGCGGCATCTATAACTGCCCTTTCAATATTCCATGTCCGATTCTTTTCCTCTGGATACAAAACATCTTCCACGTCACATTGCCATTATCATGGATGGGAATGGACGATGGGCTAAAGAACGCGGACTCCCCCGCATCGTTGGACATAAAAACGGTGTTCTGTCAGTTCGCAAAGTTGTCCGGGCCGCTAGAGAACTCGGCATTGACGTTCTCACCCTCTATGCCTTTTCAACAGAAAACTGGAAGCGTCCCCCCAAAGAAGTGCAAGTCCTCATGGGACTTTTAAAAAGTTTTCTGCAAAGTGAACTCACCGACATGTTGCAGGAAGATATCTGCCTTAGATGCATTGGCCAGAAAGAAAAACTCCCTAAAGATGTCAACGATATTCTCGATGATGTTATAATGCAGACTCAAAATGCCGACGGCATGATACTCAATCTCGCCTTAAGCTATGGTGGACGTTCAGAAATTGTCATGGCAGTGCAAGAAATTGCCAAGAAAATTTCCTATGGTACATTGAAACCCGAAGCAATTGACGAAAAAGTGATTGCAGACCACCTGTACACAACTGGTCTTCCAGATCCAGACCTTGTTATTCGTACCGGTGGTGAATCTCGGCTCAGCAATTTTCTTTTGTGGCAAGCGTCCTATGCAGAGATTTATATAACGGAATCAAAATGGCCTGATTTCGATAAAGACTCTCTCCACCAAGCCATCTACGATTATCAGCAGCGTCAGCGTCGATTTGGCAAAACCGGGGATCAGGTAGAAAAGGAGCTGGAAGCGTAATTTACATTGCTTCCATTAGAAGATGACTACACGGATAATCACCGCTCTCATCGTTGGCGCCTTCTGGTTATTATTACTCTTCGTCGCACCATTTACTCTTTTTTGGGGAACTTTTATCCTGGCCGGCACCATAATGGGATGGGAATTTTCCAATACTGTCTTAAAAGAAGAAAAGACAAGTATTAAAGTTTTAACCACCTTACTTCTCCTCCTCCCCTATGCCTTCTCTTACTCAGGCCATCTTGAGTTTCTTTCGGCAAGCTTATTCACTGGGATTTTCTTGCTGATTGTGATGGTAATTTTTCGGTATGAACAATTAAAGGATCCTTTTTCAATCATTCTGAAAGGCATTATTGGTATTGTCCTGGTTGGATTTTTCCCGGCCCATATAGTCTTAATTCAACAGATGCCAAATGGTCCGCTCCTTCTTCTCTTCCTCACTGCCATCACCATCGCCTCTGATAGTTGTGCATTTTTTACAGGAACCTTTTTAGGAAAAAGAAAACTCTGTCCATCGGTAAGCCCCAACAAAACGGTAGAAGGTTTATTGGGTGGTCTTATTGGCAGTGGAATAGCAGGCATACTCGTTGCTACCCTTTTTCTCGGGCAGAATAATAGTATAACAATCATTATATACTCATGTTTGCTCGGTTGTATCGGGATGGTTGGAGACCTGACAGAATCAATGTTAAAACGGTGGTCAGGAGTTAAAGATTCAGGCAACATTATGCCGGGACATGGTGGCTTGATGGACAGGCTAGACTCTTTAATGCTTGCTGCTCCGGCTTTTTATTATCTCCAACAATGGCACCTAATCTTTCCCTCATTCGTCTAAGAAATAATTATTATGCAGGATACTGGATTAAAAAATATTTGCTTACTGGGCTCCACCGGATCAATCGGCAGGAACGTCTTGGAAATTGTCCGTCAATATCCCGGCCGATTCCGTATTGTGGGTTTAGCAGCAGGCACAAATGTGGAACTTCTCCGCCACCAGATAGAAGCTTTTAATCCTTTGGCAGTAGCAGTGGCTGATGAAAATGCAGCGGGAGAACTCCTACAAAGTTTACCATCTAAATGGGCCACTCGTGTTTTTACCGGCTCTAAAGGAGTTGAACGCCTTGGTGGCATGCCAGACAGTGATACGGTGGTTTCTGCCATAGTCGGGGCAGCCGGCCTTCTTCCCACCATGGCAGCAATTAACGCTGGAAAAAATATTGCCCTGGCAAATAAGGAAACACTGGTTATGGCTGGCCAGCTGGTCATGGAAACCGCCAGGAAGAATAATGTCACCATTTTCCCGGTGGACAGTGAACATAATGCAATCTTTCAGGCTTTAGAGTCTGGTCGCCGACAGGATGTCCATAAAATTATTTTAACAGCCTCCGGTGGTCCTTTTCATGCATTACCCGCTGAGCAGTTTGCTGAAATCACCCCGGAACAGGCCCTGAACCATCCCAACTGGGATATGGGCAAGAAAATCAGTATTGACTCTGCCACCCTGATGAATAAAGGCCTGGAAGTCATTGAGGCCAAATGGCTTTTTGATATTGATGAAAAAGACATCGAGGTCCTTATTCATCCCCAGAGCATTGTTCATTCTCTGGTTGAATTTGTTGATGGTTCGGTTGTCGCTCAGCTCGGTGTTCCTGATATGAAGATACCGATCATGTACGCACTGTCTTATCCGGAAAGACTCCGATCAAGCTGTGATCGTTTAGACCTGGCCAACTGTCAAAACCTTGATTTTAGAAAACCTGACTTGGATCGTTTTCCTGCCCTGGCCATTGCGTATGAAGCTTGTACTCAAGGTGGGACGACACCAGCTATTTTAAATGCAGCCAATGAAATTGCCGTTCATGCCTTTTTAGCAAAAAAGATCAACTTTCCAGCCATGGGTCGTATTGTTAAAGATACTATTGCCAGGTTACCAGCCCGAGAGATAGTAGATATTAATACGGTACTTGATGCAGATCTTGCCGCCAGAATGCAGGCAGAATCAATTGTTGAATCCATATACATGCATGAACAGCAATAAGTCAAAAGCATATTAACAATCAATCACATTTAGATTTAGGAAAATAATGGACTCAATTTTAAGCTTTATAGTTCTTTTAGGGTTACTCATCTTTGTTCATGAGTTAGGGCATTTCATTGTCGCTAAACTCTGTGGTGTCAAAGTTCTTAAATTTTCACTGGGCTTTGGTCCTAAAGTTTTTGGCAAGCAATATGGCGATACCGAATACCTGCTCAGTGCATTTCCTTTGGGTGGTTACGTCAAGATGCTTGGGGAACTACCAGGAGAAGAACTTGATGAAAATCAAATTTCCGGTTCTTTCGCCCACAAGACAATTTGGCAAAGATTTTTAATTGTCGCGAGTGGCCCCATTTCCAACTTGCTCTTTGCTGTATTGGTATTTTTTCTTCTTTTTGCGGTTGTTGGTTTGCCATTGCCCAAAGAAGGAACAGTGATCGGCCAAGTATCACCTGAATCCGCCGCCGAGGCAGCTGGTTTGCAGGCTGGAGATATTATTACCACCATAAATGGCCACCAAACTGAAACATGGGAAGATGTCTCTTCAAATATCCAAAAAAGTGGTGGAGATCCAGTTGTTGTTATTGTTAAGCGAGACGGTCAGTTGATGGAATTTATTGGTCAACCAACTATGCAGGAAGACAAAAACATATTTGGAGAAGTTGTTGGTGAAAGACTCATGCTAGGTATAACAAGAACCGATGAGATCATCTTTGAACGAGTTTCGGTTGGAGAGGCTTTTTCTGCAGGTGTATACCAAACATGGTCATTTATGACTCTCACCACTCTTGGAATTGTCAAGATGATTCAAAGAGTGGTAC
This sequence comes from uncultured Desulfobulbia bacterium, assembly GCA_964443295.1. Classification (GTDB taxonomy): domain Bacteria; phylum Desulfobacterota; class Desulfobulbia; order Desulfobulbales; family CG2-30-60-27; genus CAYUCH01. The sequence continues at coordinate 11,056 of CAYUCH010000023.1, forward strand.
CTGCTTCTGAAATCGGTGGACCAATTCTCATAGCGCAACTTTCTAGCCAGCAAATGGAAGCAGGATGGACAAACTTTATCCATTTTATGGGACTTCTCAGCGTCAATCTTGGCATATTAAATTTACTACCCATTCCTATGTTGGATGGTGGGCACCTTGTCTTCTTTTCCGTCGAGGCTATAAGACGCCGACCTTTAAGCATGAGAACAAGAGAGTTATGGCAACAGGCTGGCTTGCTCATCTTGGCTTCTTTGATGATCTTCGTTTTTTATAATGATATTGCTCGGCTATTAACGAAAAGCTAGCTTTAATTCCAGCAGGTACATTTTTACCTGTAACACAAATACGCGGCGGATTCCGTGATTAATAAAACAATCTCTCCTGCGCAGGAAAACACTAACCCCATCATCCTGGCCGTCGAAACCTCTGGCCGGTGTGGTTCTGTGGCGCTGGTTACTGCCAATAAATGTCTTGCGGAATATTCCCTTAATACCAAGCTCACCCACTCACGCCGTCTTCTCTTGGTAATTGATGAATTACTCAAAAAAGCTGAACTCAAATTAACTGACCTCACAACTCTTGCCGTGAGTATTGGGCCAGGCAGCTTTACTGGCTTGCGAATAGGTCTCAGTACGCTCAAAGGGCTGGCCCTTGCAACTGAGCTGCCGATGATCGGCATTCCTACCCTAGAGGCACTCGCTTTCCAACTTCCCTTTGCCGATAAGCCGATATGCCCTATAATTGATGCACGGAAAAAAGAAGTTTTTGCAGCAATGTACCAATGGCAAGACAATACAATTCTTGAAAAGCTATCAGAGGACCTTGCGATCTTACCTTTAGACTTAGTTGATAGAATATCTGGACCAACTATATTTATTGGAGATGGTATTGAAACGTATGGAGATTTTTTAAAAGAAAAATTAGGTGAAAAGGCACTTTTTGCACCATCAGAGATGTGTTATGCCAGGGCTGCCAGTATCGGCCACCTCGCATTGAAAAAATGCCAGAAAGCTGACTTCCTTCACACAGAGACGTCCGCACCTGTCTATGTACGACCTTCTGAAGCAGAAATAAATTTCAATAAGAAAAAGAAGTAGAATCAGGTATGATGCCGAACTTAAAAACCGAATTCGGCCAATAAGTCGTCAACCAAATCTTGTTTGAGTGGCCCAGCTTGGGGAGTTTCTTTAACTTCCTTAAGCAGTTGAGCCTTTTTCTGAATAGTTTCCGGAGTATCATCCCTTTTGATATTAAGGACAATCAATGCCTCAACCAACCAGTCACGGATATGGCTCAGATCTGTGATCAGCATTTCCATTTTCTGGCGCGCAACGTCTTGATATGATTGAGAAGCAATAATATCAAAGACATCGCTTTTCATTGCTGTCATCAATTCCTGGGCCTTGGCACATGCTTCATTTTCAGAACCACTGGCCTTATCGAACATCTCCTCCATTTTATCGATATAACCAGTTACCTTGTCGGATTTATCCAAAACTTCGCCGGTTGACTGTGCCATCAACTGAATAATATTTTCAGCGTGTTGTAAAGCGTCTGGAGCTTGCTCGCCGGCGCTGCTCAGCGGAGTTTCAACCATCCGCATATTGCCGATCATAGTGTTGATATGCTGGGTTAATGTCGCAAGTAGACCTTCTGCATTTATAGTGGTAGTTTCATGATCAAACTCACCTTTGAGAAGGGCATCGGTTATTTCGACAAGAGACTCAAGATGTTGATCCAATCCGGAGTTGGCGTCTTCCATAATAATCTAATTCACCGTGAAAAATTGTGATATTCGTGCCATCTCGTATTAGCGAAATATGTATAGCTTCTATTAACAAGACGCGATGGCGAGTCTTTCCAAAATGTTGATCTTCAAACAACATACATAAGGACAATGCAATATACAAGATGAAAGGTTGAAAATCAATCGAGGTTACGAGGAAAATAACATCAGGACTTTGAGAAAATTACTTTAAAAAATTATTTGTCACCGTCAAACGATAAATAACAAAATCGATTTTTGAATAAACCAAAAGCTATCGATACCGAGGCCTTGTTTCGTAATACGCCTCTTTTGCAGCATACATGAGTCTATCTGCTTCCTTCATCATGATCTCAGGATCATATTTATCAGAGCCTGTGGTACCCAGACTAACAGAGACAGGGAACTGCTCATCATCACCTACGCTCATGTAGGCATTGCTGAATACTTTTTCGTTCAGTCGGCTGACAAATAATCGGGAATTCTCATCTGTGGAATTAGTAAGCAGAATAATAAATTCATCACCACCAGTACGAGCAACAATATCCGTCGAGCGTACCTGTTCGTTCATCAACCTGCTTACTTCAAGAATAAGCTTGTCCCCTGCTTCGTGACCATAAACATCATTGGCTTTTTTCAAACCATTCACATCAGCCATGACAACGGAATAATGGATGCCGAATTTATCGAGTTTATCTCTCTCTTCTTCAATGGCGCGATCAAGATAACCACGGTTGAATAGTCCGGTAAGAGGATCTTTATTGGCCTTTTCTTCCAACTGCCGCATGAGCAGACGATTCTGGATGTTAGCACCAAATGGCTCGGTAAAAAGATGGATTAGGCCCGTTTCCTCATCATTGTATTCACAAGGTAATAAAACAACACCCACCCGACGCATATCCGTACCAGTCAAGTCAACTAAGGTACATTTTTCCCAAGGTAAGCCGCACACATCTGAAAGGCTGGACTTGGTGGTTTGCACATCCCTGGAAAGATATGCCCGGGTAACCTCTTTAAGTTGTTCTTCATCAACGTCTTTTCGATAGGTCTGCCAGATAGAACCATCCCGAATGTCGTTTATAATCGCAACTGCCCGACTCGTATTGATAACCGGTAGAAGCAGGTCAAAAAAGGAATCGAGAACTTTTTCAGAGTCCGTTTCTTGTTGAATAAAGGTTTGCAGTTGAATCAAATTCCTGAAAATAGTGTTTTTCTGGCTCAGTGCCTCCCTGGCATCACGAATTTGCTCTATGAGTTGAATCTGCCGGGTGGTATTTCTGAAGAGCAATAACCCATTGTTTCCATGTGCTTTTGTGAATATTTCAGTATAATACTGGCCTTCGACTATATGACTTTTTTTCAAACCATTGGCAGCAGCAAAACCATTTTCAGCAGGACAGCCTTCACAGGGCCCCTCATTCCCCAACATCTCATAGCATTGAGCAGTGTCTGGGTGCGGCAAAATCTCTTTTACCGCAGAATTTTTCATATCAACTGAAAATGAGCTATTTACAGTGACAAGCGCATCAGGCAGATGGTCAAGAAGTTGCGCAAGAAAGCTGCGCTCACTATTAATTTCCTGCTGTTTCCGTTCCAGGAGGATGTTCTGCGCTTTCAGCTCTCTTTTTGTTAAATCTACGTTGCGTATGAGAGTGAGTTCTCGTGTAACGTCATTGAGATTAAGAACTGTGTATCCTTCCCGGGGAACCATGCTCACCTTGACAAAGACATCACTCCCCTGCTCATTTTTGATGATTATCGATTTCTTTTTTGGCCAGGGAATTTCATCATCAAAAATCGGACAGTCGAGGCATGGTTCTTCCTGATTAAAAAAGAGCTCATGGCATTTTGAAAGATCACCGAGGCAATTAGGTTTGCTCCCTAAAATTTGTCCTGCGGTTTCATTGGCTAAAACTACCTGATAGTCTTTATCAATTACAAGTATGCCGGTCTGAACGACCTCAAACAACGATAAAACCGTATCTGGATTACTGAGTGCTGCGTATAATGACATGTTGCAGTTAATTCCTTATTAAGGGTTTAGCATGATCTATATAAAAGTAGGTTCTGCCTAATACAGTTAATAGTGACAACTAATAGTGACAACGGAAATAGGTCAACTCATTTTCCTGTTTTTGGAATTTTTTTTCTCCGGACTTCCCTCTTCCATAACTAAATGATGCTCTAGCTCCTGCCATTTTTTTTCAAGACGTTGGGCTGAAACAGGCATGATGGTTTTCATCTCCTGGGCAAACAGAGAAATGCGAAACTCATCGATCATCCTGCAATACTCATCGGCTAACCTTCCTAATTCTCCGGTCATAACGGAATAATGTAGCACTCCGGCCATTCGTTCTGCATGAATTGCAACCTGCTTTTCTTTTAAATCATCTTTAGCAGGTGAATTGGTTGCCCGTTCAACACGGATTCGTAATGCTTTGAGATAACGTGGCATCATGCTTAATCGCTCTTTATTGAAAAACTCTAAAAAATCTGGGGGAACAATCTGATCAACAAGGCCCATAAAGAAAGCACACCGATCACCAGGTCCGCGGTTTTCAATAAGTTTACGAATACAGGTTATTGTTTCAAGTCGTGCTTCCAGGGCCTTTACAACAAGATCAAAAATCTCCTTAGCCAATTGATAAAAACCGTGAGAGCGTACTCGCGCAACTTCATTGAGAAACGTTTCTTCATCTGGGATGTCTGGAGTATTAAGGTCAAATATATTTGTGAGAATCCTACATAATAAATGATCATCAAGATCAGCCGGACTTCCCAAGCCATCTAAAAATGCCCAGTTGACTTTCTTCAGTGAAAAATCCTTTTTTACCTGTTTCAATTGTTTGCCGAATTGCAGACCGTATAAAAAGGCAAGACCACATGGCGTATGTTGCTGCTTCTCACTTTCGGATGTGCATATTTTAATGCGTACAGCACTGGGTCCGTCCTGCACCAGAACCGGATAACAATTGCCAATCAGTCGACCACTTTTGTCATGAAATGGTATTACCTCAGACAGACCTTTGAAGTCCCAGTGGGTGATGCCTCCCCTCTGCCATTTCTTTTTAAGTGCACCATAATCTACAGTGGTTTTAGTCGTAGCTGTTTTTTCTGCTAACAGTTCATCAAAAACTTTTGTTTTTGCTGTAAATTCACCTTTCTTATTTTTTAAGACATAGCCCATACGAAGATGATCAGGCAGGTCGATATTCGTCCAGGCCTTCGGGTCAATTCTGACTCGGTTATTTTTCTCAACAGCAGAAATTATGGCCTTATAAAGAGACCCATGACCAAAAGAAATTTCCTGCATAATGTCTTTGGCTGTTTGCGGCAGTGGCACTAATTCACGTCGTATTTTTTTTGGTAATCCACGTAAGAGAACTGTAATCTTTTCCTCCAGAAGCCCTGGCACCAGCCATTCAAATCTTTCTGAATGTAAATCGGATAAGTGTCCAACGGGAATATGCACACTCACACCGTCTTTTTCCCCACCTGGCTTAAAGGTGTACGAAAGGTCATAACTCATTCCATTCATTGTCAGTTTTTCGGGAAACTGCAGGAGTTCTTCTTCATCCGGTAAGGCAAGGACCACATCCTCTTCAGTCATTTTTAGAAAGTCATCTGCCTTTCTGCTCACAAAGCGTTTTAAACTGGCCCGGTCAAACACGTCAGCAGGCAGGCGTTCATCATAAAATTGGTGAAGAGTGCTGCTGTTTACAAGAATGTCACGCTGCCGGAGACGATCTTCCATGTCTTCAAGCCGTGCCAGTAATTCAAAATTGTGCTGATAAAAACCAAAATCCCCCACAAGTTCACCATCCAACAATGCAGTTTGGATGAAAATATCACGTGCCTGCTCAGGATCGATAAGGCCAAAATTAATTCGTCGTTTCGAGACAATAGTTAATCCAAAGAGAGTAACATTCTCAAATGCAACAACCTGGCCACGTTTTTTTTCCCAATGGGGTGAATGGTAGGATGAGCGACATAAGTCCCCTGCCAGAGGCTCGAGCCATTGGGGCTTAATTGTTGCCACTGTGCGAGCAAATAATTTACTGGTCTCCATGAATTCCGAGGCCATAATCCATTCACCGCCACGGTTAAATTGCACCGAACCTGGAAACAACATAACCTCTTTTCCTTGTCCCCCCTGGTAGATATTTTTCGACTTGCGTAAACCTATAAAGCGCAGATTTCCAGTTAAGATAGCTCGATGAGTATTCTCTGGCTTTGCTGGTATTTGATTGTACGTGAAGCCTTTTTCATTTTTAAGGAGGCCGACTATCTGGCCATGAATATCCTCCCATTCCCTCATACGTTGGTATGACAGAAAATTCTGACGACAATATTTACGTGCCTTAGAACGACTACCGGTATTTTTTATTACTCGATGATATGCTTCCCACAGATTAAACAGGGAAAGAAAATCTGACGTCGCATCACAATACAGGGCATGGGCAGCATCCGCCTCCTTTTCCTGCCCGGTTTTACGAATACGTGGATCTTGAATACTCAATGCTGCGGCAATAACCGAAACTTCTCGTAATGCATTTTCCGCTTTGGCCGAAAGTATCATTCTGGACACCCTTGGATCCAGGGGCAAGCGAGACATTATCCTTCCATCACCTGTAAGCTTTCCATTCTTATCAATAGCTTTCAGTTCCGTGAGGAGTAAATATCCATCACGGATGGCCCGCCGTGATGGTGGATCGGGAAAGGGGAACTTATACGGATCGCCAAGTCGCAAGGCCAACATCCGCAAGATGACCTCAGCGAGATTTGATCGTAATATTTCCGGCGTGGTATATTGTGTCCGGCCAAGATAATCATCTTCGGGAAACAAACGTATACATATCCCCGGCCCCACCCTGCCACACCGACCTTTACGCTGATCGGCACTGGCTTGAGAAATAGCCATAACCGGCATCTTGGTTGTACGGGCGCGGGGATTATACATAGTAGTGCGCGCCAAGCCGCTATCAATAACATATCGAATGCCGGGGACTGTCAGCGATGTCTCCGCGATATTGGTGGCAATAACTATTTTCTGCACACTGGCTGGTGCAAATATCCTTTGTTGCTCACGTCGGGCCATTCGGCCAAACAAGGGAAGGATTAAAGCATCCTTTCCCTTATCATCCTTCAATTTTGCCTGGATGAGTTCTTTAGTCTCTATAATATCCCGTTCCGTGGGCATGAAAATTAAAACATCCCCTTTACGATCCTGTCGGCGAATGTTCAGAACCGCCTCTGCTGCTTTATCGATATGAGATGCTTCACCGCTATCTTTCTCTAAATTGTCTAAATACCTCAACTCAACAGGAAATGTTCGACCAGCAACTTCAATGACAGGGGCAGCAGGAAAACAAGTGGTAAATTTATCTATATCAAGGGTGGCGGACGTTATAATAACTCGTAGGTCTTGACGTTTTGCCAGTAATCTTTGCAAAATTCCAAGTAAAAAATCGATATTCAGACTGCGCTCATGGGCTTCATCGATGAGAATTGTGTCGTATGATCGTAAATTTCGATCACCTTGTGATTCCGCCAGAAGCACCCCATCTGTCATATACTTAATGACAGTGGTTTTACTTACTTTGCCATGAAAACGAATTTTATAGCCAATCCGTTGACCACAATTTTCCTGTAACTCTTCAGCAACTCGTGTGGCGAGTGAGACGGCAGCAATTCTGCGGGGCTGTGTGCAGCCAATAAGGCCTTTCATTCCTCGCCCTGCTTCTAAACACATCTTGGGTAATTGGGTAGATTTACCAGATCCGGTTTCACCTGCGACAATCACCACCTGGTTTTGACGAATAGCCTGGACGATTTCTTCCCGCATTGCCGTAACTGGCAGTTCAGCTGGATATTGTAATGATTGTGAATTATTTTCCGGAACCATTTTACTCAGGATATGAAGTTTGATATCTTTGCAGACCTATGAAGGATGATTGCACTACTCTTTGTCACACAATACATTATTGATGAACTCGTCCAGTTATGAAAAAAAATAGTTTGTCCTCTCTGCGTTATCTGCCAGTAATCTTTGTGATGGGTGGCATCTTTATAACATCTCACCTGCCCAGCAGTAAACTACCCAATCTGGAAATCTTAGATATGGATAAAATTCTTCATGCAGTGGCATATGCTATCTTAGCGATGAGTGCAATTTTTGCTGTTTTACCATTACTTAACATCAAATCTTCTACTTTCCTGGCCATTGCAGTTACATTATTTTGCCTGATCTATGGTGTTTCAGACGAACTCCATCAATCATTTATTCCTTCCAGAATGGCAAGTATATGGGATGTTCTGGCGGACTTCTTTGGTGCTGCACTTGCTTCCCTTGCCTGGCATCTCTGCCGGTGGGATAAATATCTCCCGAACTCACTTATGTAATCCATTTTCATAAAACCTCTCTAAATAGACCTGTCTTTCATTCCACACTTCTAACAATTCTTCCTGCTAACTCCTTGATGTTATAAATTTTTTATGGTGAAATAGATATCAGGGAATTGGTTATCCGATGTTGATAATCAAATAAAGGGAGGTACAAATGAAGATTTCAAAATGTTTAGTGTGGTTTGTTGTCATTGGTCTATGGCCGGTATTTTCAAATGCTACGTGTATCAAAGGGGATTGTAATAACGGTCTGGGAGAAAAAGAGTTCGAGGATGGAACGTATTCAGGTCAATTCATACATGGAACTCCTGAAGGAAACGGCATCTATACGGGTTCAGATGGCAGTATTTATGTAGGGAACTTTACAAAGGGAAAGTATCAGGGAAAAGGCCGGCTGACATCTGCAGACGGCACAAAGTATGAAGGATTTTTTCAAAATAGTTTGCCATACGGTCAGGGTGTATTGCAAACCCCTGACGGTCGGCAATATAGAGGCAACTTTATCCATGGAAAACTGCAAGGGAAAGGACACTATACCTGCCCGAAATTTGGCACATATGAAGGTGAATTTGTAGATAACATACCCTATGGAAAGGGTGTTCTTATCCGACCAGATAATTCCCGTTATGAAGGTGATTTCAAAGACGGCAAGGAACACGGTAAGGGCCGCTGTATTTTTAAAGATGGCTCACAGTATAATGGTACTTTTTCCAAGGGTAAAATCACTGGCAAAGGGGAAATGACCTATGCCGATGGCAGTGTATACCAGGGAGAATGGCGTAACGAAAAAAAACATGGCAAAGGCACACTGACCTCGGCGGACGGCACTGTGTATAAGGGGCAATTCAAAAACGGCAAACAGCATGGCAAAGGTGTTTGTAATTACGGAAATTCCGGCAAGATATACGATGGAGAATGGCACCAGGGGATACGACACGGTAAGGGAAAAATAGTCTGGGATGACGGAACCCAATATGAAGGGGATTTTTCCGCCGATACTTTTAATGGTCAAGGTATTTACACTTTTTCTAATGGAGCACGATATGTCGGCGAATTTGTCGATGGCAGTTACCATGGTCAAGGCAGTTTCACCTTTCCAGATGGTCGAATCTATGTAGGGGAATTTCAAGCCGGCATGCGGCATGGCCGTGGCTATTTTGGCTATCCCGGTGGCGACGGACTTGAAGGGAACTGGCAAAACGACACATTTATTGAAGATTAGGCTAAAGACACTATGGCAGAAAGTAACTCCAGCAGCATAAAGTCCTGGCTTGCCCGTCTTAAAAGAGACGACATGCCGGTTTTCGGAAAAACAGTTCAGGATATTATGAATGTTGCTGAAAACCGGGACAGTTCTCTTTCTGAACTTGCCAAAGTCATTCTGGAAGATGCCTCCATGACAGCCAAAGTTCTCAGGCTTGCCAATGCGGTTATGTATAATCCTTCCAGCCAGGCCATCAGCACCATCAGCCGGGCCATTGTTCTCCTTGGCTTTGAAAAAGTCCGCAATCTCAGTCTCACCGTTGCCCTGGTTGACTCAATGGTAAAAGGCGTCAACCGTGAACACCTCATGCAGGAACTGGCCCGGAGTCTCCATGCCGCCACCCAGGCCCGTGAATTTGCAAAAGAGATGGGAATTAAAGATTCAGAAGAAATTTTTGTTTCCGCCCTTCTTAACAATATTGGTGAATTTGCCTTCTGGTGTATGGCCAAGGAGGAAGGCAAGAAAGTCGATGAAGCCATGCGGCGGGGGATGAGCAAAGAAGATGCAGAAATAGCAGTTCTTGGATTTAAGCTGAAAAAACTTTCTGGCCATATCGCCCGAGATTGGAATCTTGGAGAGATGCTGGAAGAATGCCTCTCAGGCAAAGGAACGAAGAAATGCTGTAAACTCATTTCCTTGAGTCATGGCCTTGTCGCTGCCACAGAAAAAGGATGGCAAAATCCCGACGTGGCCCAGATACAAAAAAAATTGACTTCTCTGACAGGTCTTGAAAGTATTGAAGTGATCGAAAAAACGAAGAAAAACGCCCGTCTCGCCGTAAAAACATGCCAAAATTTCGGCGCCAAAGCAGCTACAATCGTTCTTCCTCCAAGGGAAGGTAGCGAAAGCGGTTATATTGCCGTTGCTGAAGAGAAACGCGGTATGGAAGTTCCCCGCTACAATCCTTCATTGCAACTGGAGATCCTCCGAGATATTTCTTCCCTACTCCTAGGAAAGCCTGACTTCAATTTGCTTCTGGAAATGTGCCTTGAAGGTATATACCGAGGTGTTGGTCTGGACCGGGCAATATTCTGCCTGGTTGGCAGTGGACATACTGAACTGCAAGCCAAATATGTTGTTGGTGGCAACCGGGAAGAGATTTTAACCACTTTTCGTATTCCGTTACAAAAAGATCCTGTTAATATCTTTCAAAAAGTTCTTACCAGTAAAAAAGGTGTGTGGGTTGGTGAACCCCATGCGCCCGTCATTCCTGTTGATCCGGATATATCTAAACTACTTGGTGGTAATGAATTTTTCCTGATGCCTGTCACCCTGGCGGATAAAAGCTTTGGCATCTTCTATGCCGACCGGCAGCCAAGCAGTCGCCCTTTAGACCAGATGAGCTATGAGAATTTTGAATTTTTCGCACTCCAGGCAAGTCTGGGTCTGGAACGAATTTCCCAAATGAAAAGACGCTAGTTCCTTTCTGTTCATTCAGCGGTAACAGCCTGCACAAACCACTCAACTGTTCCAGTCATTGTTATTGTACCCTCTTGGTCAACAACACTCACCTCCACAGGGAAAAGAGCCCTGCCTTTTTCTTTCAATCTTGTGAGTGCCATTGTCGCGGTTTCATCATCAAGAACTGCATTGGCGTACAATTTACCCTTGGCTGGCTTTTTATACTTAGTTTCAACCCTGCGGACAACCGGCACAATGACACCTTTGTATTGATCACGGAAATTATTCAGCAGGTATTCACCACTGGCAGCCTCGGCCAAGGCAAATTGGGCACTGGCATGCACGGTGGCAAGATGATTCTCATATTTTCTATCTTCCGCCAATTCCAATACAAAATCTGGATTATCCGATTTCTGCAGCCCAACAAATTGATTAAATGGGATATTTATTGTCTTCACGTCTATTTCTCCATCACCGGTGACCAGGCATTCACGGCTTTATCTTTGGTAAATGCGGCATGGGGCTCCATGGAAGGGATGATGATGAGTCCCAAAGGTCATTGGCATATTAATTGAACAATACATTGTCCGGTATATTTTAGCAGGAATAATGGTTTACTTTTTGACAGGCAGGGAGATTGTAACGGTTGTGCCTTTTCCCACTTCACTGGTCACTTCAATGTCGCCATCATGTTTATTAATGATGTCATAGGTAATACTCAAACCAAGTCCCGTTCCCTGGCCTATATCTTTAGTGGTAAAAAATGGCTCAAACAAACGTGAGAGATTTCCCTCTGGTATCCCCTTCCCTGTGTCGGAAATTGAAATATAAATAAAACCATTTTCATGTTTTGTACGGATTGTCACCAAGCCTTGGGCAGGGATTGCCTGGGCCGCGTTAACCAGAATAGTCATAAACGCCTGATTTAGCTGCTGGGCAAAACAGTTGGTCTGCGGTAGATCTCCATACTCTTTTACGATTTCTGCTTTATATTTCAATTCATTACGGGCAATATTCAATGTGACATCAAGACACTCGTTCAGGTCTGCAAGCTCCTGTTTCTTTTCATTCGCACGGGAAAATCCTTTGAGGTCTTCAACGATTTTCCGGACCCTGTCCGCTCCGTCCTGCGATTCATCAATCAAGGCGTTAATATCTGATAATACAAAATCCAATTTCAATTTTTTCTTGAGCGCAAGTGTGTCACCTAAGGCTTCCTGGTCCTTGTGTACTTCCAACCAGGATTCTTGTCTTTCAATAATTTTTTGAAAACGGGAAACATATGTTTTCATCGTATTAATATTGCTGGAAATAAATCCCATGGGATTATTAATTTCATGGGCAACTCCAGCCGCCAGTTGACCGATGGAGGCCATTTTTTCAGATTGTAACAATTGGGATTGGGTTTGCTTCAGGTCATCCAAGGTCTTTTGTAATTCGGCGGTGCGTTCTCCCACCATGGACTCAAGATCATGACTATATTCCTCTATGGATTGCTCACGTAATTGGACCTTCTTGGCCATTTCTTTAAATTTAACAGAAATTTCTTGGGTTTCCTGCTGAGGATGAGTTGTGAATGGATGGTCATAATTTCCGGCGGAAATGATCTCCATATCGTTTATAAGGTTATTGAGCGGTTGTCGGAGAAAAATACGCAGGAAGTATCCAGTAAGAAAGAAAACCGCAACCAAAACAAGGAGCACAGTAAGGATGCTGAAGATAACCAGCTGCCTACCCTGCTCCTCCAGTCCCTGGGTAGTAGCTTCTAATTGAAGATGTCCAATGGGAACTGAGTTATCTTGAAAAAAAATATCTCCACTTCTTTGAAGTGTCTTGGACACGTTGTCTTTCTGTTTCATATAGAGAACATTTTTCTCAGCATCAAGAACCCGTAAACCAGAAATATGTTCATTTTGCATGTAGGTATTGCAAATGCTTTCAATGCTTAATGAATCATAATTCCATATGGGAATTATGAGGACATTGCTCAACGATGAGAAATACTCTTCTGTTTTTGTTTCTAGTTGGGTTTTGCCCTTCTGGATGAGAAAATAGGAATTTAAAAAGATGGTGACCGAAGCCACCAGAAAAAGCACAGCAACCAGAGAAAGGGTAAGATCTCTTGATATGGAACGATTTTTTAACATACCGATCAGACAGGTACGTTTCACATGATTATGTGAGAGCCTGCCCGAGCTCCTATTCTACATCAAGACTGAACTGTCATATCACAAACATTCAAAATGTTGTTACAACAGTCATCAATCAATGAATAATATCTGTAGTCTTCTGTAATAATGTTTCGGGAATTACAATACCAAATTTTTCCGCTTTATTCAGGTCGAATGCAACACTCGAATCAGGATATTCGGGATAGATATCCTGAATTGGTACACCTTGAAATAGTTGTACAATTTTATGACCTACTTTTGTTCCGGCACTGACCATACTGGGATAAATGGAAATGGTTGCACCCCATTTTTCCATAACATCCTTTCTACCCAGACCTACTAGAGGTTTTGTGGCAGTCTCATAAACAACTTCAACAAAAGGCCGCTGCACTCCCATCTGATCATTGGGGCTCATAAAAACATCCACCAGTGGATCCAATTCCTTAATATGTGATTTAGCCAGCATGGCCATACGTTTATGGCCCCCTTCACTTTTTATAAATGGTACTTTACGGGTGATTAACTCAATGTCTTTAAACTCTTCACTGGCAAGGGCGTCTTGCAACCACTCAAGATAACTATGGGATTGTGGCATATCAGCATACACCAGGCCAATTTTTTTCACCTTTGGCATGACCTGACGGATAAAACCCAACCGTTCAGCCACCGGAACAGGATAGCAGACACCGGTAAAATTTGACTTGGGAGGGGTATCAAAGGAATCAATTACACCAACTCCAACTGGATCTGTGATGGCAACAAATACAACCGGTACTTTAGGATTATTAAATACCAACTTTTTAAAACTCATGGTGGCAATGGTCCCGTTAACCAAAATAGCGTCGTACTGGTTTTGCTTTTCAATTTTCCAGATATTGTTCCCTGTACCTTCATAATTGCCCAGGGAATAGACCTTCACTACCAGGTTTTCTCCTTCTTCATAACCACGTCTTTTAAGTTCTGCCAAGGCGGATTCTCGGGCAGTTTTATATGGTTCGCCTTTTTGAGAATCAATGATCAACAGTTTGTATGTTTCAGCGGATTGTAGAGTTGCCGATACATTTAAGGGAAAAAAACAAAGAATTAAAAGTGATAAGACAATATACAACTGACGAATAAAAAAATATCGCATCTATAAGTCACCATTCAATCGATACTTTTCAGGTATCAAATATAAAATTTTGAAATATATTCGTCCTTACCTTTACTACAACTATATCGTTTTTTGATCCTAAGAACACCATTTTAAATGAAAACGTATTTTCATATTATGTGTGTCTTGGATTCTCTTAAAAATTATAAATTTCAATAGCCATCATACAAAAAAAGGCCGTCCCATGCAGGACGGCCTTTCTCACAACAAATATCAAAAACAGTCGTTGATTATTGAAAAATATCTTTCCCCTTTATTGCTGCAGCGGCTCTGGCAATATTGGCTCCATGGCTTGAAGCCACGGACAATGCTTCATCACTCACTCCGACATTTTCCATATTCTCATCTGCCGATCTGCCATAGGGGCCCCAATGTAATCCACCTTTTTTATAGTCTGCAGTATTTTTTGGTAGCGGCACAATGAGCATTCCCAACTCGGCAATATTGTTGAGCAGGGAAACCATGGTCAGTTCACACCCGCCGCCCGCACTGCCGAACCCGCCACCGGACACGAAGACTCCGGCAACTTTGCCGTTCATTTTATCCTGCATCCACAACCCTGAGCAGACATGATCAATGAATTTCTTTACTCGCCAATCAATGCTTCCCATATGGACTGGACAACCAATAACCACGCCATCACTGCTTGTCATGTCATCGGGCTTCACATCTTCAACATTCTTTACTTCCACTTCCACATTTTCAACAGACGAAGCCCCCTCCCCAACAGCCTGAGCCATTTTTTCGGTGTTCCCATAATCACTGGCATAAACAACAAGAACCTTGGTCATGCTGGCCTCCTTTAATCTTCGTTGATTAAGCAGGATCTGAAGCTGTTTTCTTATATTTAAGTAAGATCTGCAAGGCTGGTTTTATGAGTATGGTCACCACAAATGCACCTGTGGCTAAGACCCCCAAGGTTATAAGAATTTCATTTAAAGTTGGGGCATAATCCACAACCTCGCCCATGGGTGAAGGGACAAATCCAGGAATAATGAGACCAAAGCCTTTTTCAATCCATATACCGGTAAACAGACTGATGGCTGCCACCATCAAATACCCTGGTTTGCCTTTGGTCGGATCAAAGGCAAAGAGAAGTGTACCAAGGATATTGAGAGAGATAGCGGTCCAAATCCATGGAACCAGAGCATCATGCCCATCAAGCCCAAAGAAGAGATATTGGGCTGAAAGACTATGGTGGGTAAAGGTATAGAACTCCTTAAACACCTCTGAAAACAACATGATTAAATTGATCACCGCAGAAACAACAATAATCCTTTTAAGCTTCAGAAAAATTTTACTGTCAATGGGATACGCAGTCCATTCCTTGATGGCAATGAGTACTAACATGATAACTGCTGGCCCCGCTGCAAAGGCAGAGGCTAAAAACCGAGGCCCAAGCAAAGGATTATTCCAAAATGGCCGGGCAGGCAATCCCTGGTATAAAAAGGCGGTGACCATATGAATTGACACGGCCCAAAAAATAGACAGAAAAATAAACGGACGATATTTCCAGCCAACGGGTTCTCTGTTGTTGTAATGACAATAAAGTATATAGAGCGGAACCAGGGTATTCAGGGCAAGATAGCCGTTTAATACAAGGACATCCCAGGTAAGGATGGACGAAGGCCAATTGAACAGCCCGATACCTGGGATCATGTGCCACACCTTCAACGGTCCACCCATATCAACAGTGATAAACAGCAAGCACATTGCCAAAGCGCCAACCGCTACACATTCACCAATAATCACAACTTCATGGAGATCCTTGTCTTTATAGACATAGGCCGGCAGGATAAGCATAACCGCCGCTGCAGCTACCCCAACAAAAAAGGTAAAATTAGAGATATACAATCCCCAGCTGACAATATCGGTCATACCAGTGGTCACCAGGCCTTCCTCAAATTGTCGACCAAGGGCGAATGCCCCCACACCGATAAGTGTGAGTAAAACAACGAGGTAAAATTTGAAACCAGCGCCACCAGCCATTGACCAACGTGCACAATCAGAGGCAAAAGCTATAAATCCCTTATTTGAATCAGTTTTCATTATGTTATTCCTATTCTCACGCCACTAAGAGGACTGAATTATTTTCTAACCAAACGGGGAGACAGATTAAATTTTTCCTCATATTGAGCCGACACATTCTCACTATCATGGAGCTCCTAATAATTATTCTGTCCCCGGATGAAAATTAATATCTGTCCCCTTCTGACTTGTTATGAAATACCTAAATGGCAAAGCAAAAATTCGAGAGACGAGGAGTAGTGTTTTTTACAGGGACTCGACAATACAGGTAGTATGTTGAGTGTCTGTAAAAACCTACGACGAAGTATATCGGATTTTTAGCAACGCCATTAGTCAATGAAGTACCAAAATTTAGGATCTGTCCCCAAGTCCTCTTTGTAGCGGAAGACTTTCTTATTCTTCAAGACGAATCGGATCTCGCTATCTGGGTCAAGAAGGTTACCGAAAACTCGTGAACCTGTGGGACAAGAATCCACACAGGCCGGCAATTTCCCCTGTCGTGTTCTTTGGACACAAAAAGTAAATTTTTACATGACCCCATTAATACGCAAGAGAATGCCAAGATAATGCTGCGTTTGGGTAATTTATTACTTTTGAACATCAGGTTTTCCCCAGTTAAAACGACGACCCCAATAGGGACATGCAGCCATGCAATACCGGCAGCCGATACACCAATCATAATCTACTACTACGATTCCATCTGGCTCTCGCCAGGTAGCTTTGGTTGGACATGCCTTGATACAGGGAGCATTCTCACAATGGTAGCACTGCACTCCCATGTAAAACTTATCTTCCACCGGCACTTCATGGAAATACTTGCCATCTCCAGAGGTGGGATCCAGTTGGCCTGGGTCCATCTCGAAAATACGGATATATTGCGTTTTTGACTTACGATCCAGGTTATTCTCTTTTACACAGGCTTCCACGCAATCCATATATCCCTTACAACGAGAGACATTAAAAGCATATCCGTACAGTACGTTTTCATGGGGTTCCTGGTTGGATATTTTCACATCCGCATCATATTGAATCTTGGCAAGTTTCTCGAGGCGGGCTACGGTTTCGTCCTTTTCTTCCTGGGTCATCAACCGGTAATTCTTCTTGAAATATTCTTCCCATTTCAGCCCCATCTCTTCAGTGGACTTCATACCTGTGCAACCACCGGTGACCAGGCCAGCCGATCCTGCAGCCGCTGCAATGGAGAGGCCTTTTAAAAATGACCTGCGCGTACTTCCCTTTTCGGGCAGATCATCTGTTTTTTGCGGATCTTCTTTTTTCTTTCTGGAATTCATTGAATCCTCTATCTATGCAATAAAAGTTTTCCCGTGCACCCCAAGGGCACTTCCTTCGAGCGCCTTAGATTTGTCCAATTGGAACTTCAGTGACACCGCTACGCTGTTATAGTCAGTATCTGAATAAGAAGTTTGTATGGCCAAAGATGAGGTGCTGGGGAGCTTCTTCCTCCATCAATCTAAAGGGAGCGAATACGTCTCCGGCATTTTCGTATCAAAAGCAGGCGCGTGTGGATCATGGCAGCTGGTGCAATTCCATACAACCCGTTCACCGGCCCAGTATGTCTCTCGTTTTCCATGGGCTCCCCCCAGCCAGTCACGTTTCTGCCGGAAATGACATTGACCGCAGAGTTTATAACTGTGATCAAAATCAATTTTTGCCCCCTTGGCATCTTCCAACATATTGCGGTCTTTTTGATGATGACATTCAAAACAGGTCAAAGTGGTATCGCCCTGGCCATGATTGATTTTGACATCGGCATGGGAAAAAAGAGCCGCATTTCTGACCTCCACAACCTTGTCTGTATGACATGAGTTGCATGGATATCGTGTAATCGAGCCCTTTCGGGCAAGGACCTTAAATGCTCCACTCTGGTTAGTATCCTCTACCCGCACCGTCTTTTTTGTCACTGGGTATACTGTATCAATGTGACTATCATCATAAGGTTCATCAGCATGATGAATACGGTCAAGAACAGATTGCCCGGCCAGCGCCATCTGACAAAAGAATAGCACCCCAAAAACAAGAGAAGCGGAACCGGGAATAAGAGCTATAGGTTTCATATTTTTTCCTGGTTATTCTCTTATGAATTCTTGGGCGGCTTCTGGGGCATTATTTGGCACATGACATTGCCGGCAATTACCGCGAGAGGCATGCTCCACTCTGATCTCAGCCACTGCCGCCGGACCAGCATGGCAGGCGATGCAATCTTCCCTCAACTGCAAACTATGGGGGATAGAAGGTGGAGAGCCAGCAAGCTCGGATACCCCTAATTTCGGAGGTTGGACTGATTCCCAATCAATTTCCACAAATAATTTTTCCGTATTTTTAGGAACATGGCATTGGGAGCAATTCTCCTTCTCAGGATGTGGTGTCACTGGAACATACGCCTCTTTTTCAACGTCATACCCTCCCCTGCCATGGCAAGAAAGACAGTTCAGTATTTCTCCTGAGAACGAAGTTGGCACGGCATGGGGAACCATGGGCGGTGAACCTGGATATTGACGCAGCATGTAATAAGAATCCAAATTTCGTTGTCCGTCGGTACCGGTCATGGCTGATAAAGGTGTTTCAGCCATTCTCTTATAAATCTTCTCGCCCTCTGCATCAAAGCCCTGGGGAATATCAGGTGCTGCCAATGCCGGCAACACCATCAAGGCTCCAAATAAGCAGATAGCGACAAAACCTATAATACCTTTGCCTACATTGGTATCTGCTCTATTCATTATGCTTTCTCCAGACGGACTGCGCATTTTTTATAATCCGGTTGCTTGGAAATGGGGCAAAAAGCATCCAGGGTCACTTCGTTGATCTTGTGGGATTCATCAAAAAACGGCACAAAGACCTGGCCCCGCGTCGGAACACCACGACCGTTGATTGAAGCTTTCATGGTCACCGAACCACGTCGGGAAATAATTTTCACCTTTTCGCCATTGACTACCCCAAGATCCATGGCGTCATCAGGATGTAATTCGACATACGCACCGGGCATTGCTCGATGAAGTACAGGCACCCTCCGAGTCATGGAGCCAGTGTGCCAATGTTCGATCACTCGACCAGTGTTGAGCCAGAAATTATACTCCGCATCCGGAGACTCAGCGGCAGGTTCGTAGGGACGAGCCCAAATCCAGGCCTTGCCATCTTTTTTACCGTAGAAATCAAAACCCGTTCCTTTTTTACAGGCCGGATCATATTCCTCATTAAAACGCCAGCGGGTCTCTTTGCCATCTACAAATGGCCATTGCACACCGGAACGGGCCTTCAATACCTCATACGGTGCCATATTATGTTTTTTCCCCTCATGAAAGCGCCGGTACTCTTCCCATATTTTCTCGATATATTCCTCTTCACTCCAGGGGAATTGCTTTTCAAATCCAAGCCGCCTTGCGACTTCGATGATCTGCCAGGTATCTGACATGGTGTCTCCAGGCCCTGGAACAATCAGATCAAAATGTTGTGTACGACGTTCAGAATTGCCGAACATGCCTTCCTGTTCCACCCACATGGTTGCAGGTAGAATGACATCGGCGATATCTGTCGTAGGAGTTGGATAGACATCTGAAACAACCACAAATCGGTCCTCTTTCAAGGCACCGTCTCTGTAGCGGCTCAAATTAGGCATAGTGATCATGGGATTGGTCACCTGAATCCACATGAACTTGATATCACCGCGATCCAGGGCGCGGAACATCTCCACGGTGTGATATGTGGGCTTCGGATCAATGGAACCGGCTGGTAAATCCCATATCTTCTCTGCCTTTTTCCTGGCCTTTTCCTTCATAACTACGCCGTAGGGCAACTTATGGGTCAATGTCCCTACTTCGCGTACCGTACCGCATGCACTTGGTTGACCGGTGAGGGAGAATGGACTGTTTCCAGGGGTGGAAATCTTACCGGTGAGCAGATGGATGTTATAGACCAGATTATTGACCCATGTACCTCGGACATGCTGGTTCATTCCCATACACCAGAAGGAAGTCACCTTCTTGGTTGGGTCACCATACAGAGCAGCGAGATATTTTATATTCTTGGCAGAGACGCCTGAGATTCTCTCAACTTTTTCAGGGGTATAGTCTGCAAGAAATTTTTTATACTCCTCAAAGGAGATATTTTCGGCTTTATCTTTAAATTTAAAGTGATCTTCGGTTCCATAACCGATATTGGTTTTTCCCTTGTGAAAGGTGGTATGCTGTTTAACAAAATCCAAATTCACCCAATTATTTCGAATTATTTCGTAACAAATGGCATTGGCAATTGCCAGGTCTGTATTGGGTTTGAAGAGAATGGATTTATCAGCAGCTTGACTCGTGCGGGTGGTGCGAGTGGCTAAGTCGATGATCTTGACATTTCCTTTTCGCTTGCGACTTGCCAACATCCGGGAAAAGAGCACAGGATGCATCTCCGCCATATTATTGCCCCAGGTTACCACGACATCGGCATATTCGATATCTTCGTAACATCCCATGGGTTCATCTGCGCCAAAGGTTGTTATAAAGCCGGTAACCGCACTGGCCATGCAAAGTCGGGCATTTGCCTCGACATTATTGGTACCAAGACAACCTTTAAAGAGCTTGGATGCAACATAACCATCGGGAATCGTCCATTGTCCGGAACCATACATAGCAACAGAATCTTTTCCGTGCTTTTTAATGGTCTCTTTCATTTTTGCAGCAATGATATCAAGGGCTTCCTGAATGGAGACATCAACCATCTTGCCATTTTTGCGAACCTGGGCCTTGGTGATTCGATCTTTGCCATAAAGAGCCTGGACTGAATGATACCCTTTGACACAACATAATCCCTTATTCACACTACATTTCGGGTCACCCTTCACAGCCACAGCTCTGTCACCGGAAACACCAACCAGAACACCGCAGCCTGTACCACAGAAGCGACAAGGTGCTTTTTTCCATGTAATACCAGGCGAGCCTTTCATTTTTTTCCAGTCGGCAAAGCTGATACCAGGAAAAATGGATCCAGCGGCTGCCATGGCACTGCTTGCCGCGGCAGACTTAATGAACGATCTTCTGTTTAGCTTCATGTTTTCCTCTTTTAAGTCTTTTTATTATTCAGCGTTATGGCCAAAGGTCATACTTAATGACTGTAATGACGGCATTTTCTTTAAGGTTTCCTGTAAATCTTTTTCTACTTTTTCATCAGGGGTGTCTGTTATAAGAACTACCACCTCTTGATTGTTAGATGGAATTATTTCACAGTATTGATTGGATGCAAGATCAGAGCATAATTGTTCCATTGCGCCATCATTGGGCAATGCAAGGTAACTTAAAATAGGCATGAGGCCTCCAAATTTGGAATATATATTTGTGCCAGAGAAAGTGAATAACTGGGTAGTGATTTTAAAAAGCGTATCACAGGCGATATTTCCAAAGCAAATTTAATCTTTTCAAATACATAGTCTTTGAGCGATTTAGCCATATATATCATTGATTGTCTTATAGCAAACTGCGTGCCAGTTTTTTTTCTTTTTATTTTCAAACAGTTACAACAAGACAACAAATCAGGCATGTTACCAAAGGGTACCACATTGTAGACAGCAGCGCTACCAAATGGTAACAAGGCACCCTTTCAATTTGGGCTACTCAGCACAATTGGTTTAGGTCAATGGTGTCGTATTAATGAGGAATGTGAATACAGAATGAGACAATAGTGTGGATACGAATGAGAATAGAAAATGCAGCTTTTAATAAAAAAAACGGTAGCCGGAAAGGCTACCGTTTTTCGTACTCGATATGTTAACAGTACTTATTTCTTTTTAATTCCAACGAGACCAAGAAGTCCAGCACCGATTAACCAAATGGCACCTGGAAGAGGTACTGCCGCTGTATCGTCACCTGGGATACCTGGTCCACCATTAGGATTGGACACTGTTGCCTCATGAAAAATCCCGGGATTATCTATAATATCACCAAATAGATCGATGCCTTCAAAATGGGCAATGCCAGTGAAAGCAGGTGTAAAACCAACAAATGGGCCTGAAGTCATGGCGATACCAGGAATTCCATCCCCATCAGCATCAATGGAAGATATTTCAAAATTTAACTCACAGCTTTTCCAAAGGTCATCCCAAATCAAATCCATGCCCATTGCAAAATCAACTTCTAAATTTTTTGTAGCAGACCAATCAAATAACATTGTCCCATGAGCTGATAATGGATCATCTCCGAGCAAATCGATATGAGCAGAAAATTGTATATCATGGGCTGACCAGTTAAACCCAAAAAATGGCGTTGAACTCCCCATATTAGCTACACCACCCATAGTGAAAATATCCATGGTCATGTCGCCTTGAAGATTATTGTCAGGTTCCGCGATTAAATCTCCTGACGGGCTATACATATAGAAAGTACCATTAAAATCAAAACTTGCGTTGGGATGACCTAGAAAATCAAAAAGTCCAGCATGGGCATTTGTGGCCATGAGACCGGAAGCTAAGACAAGGTATAAGATGAATTTATTCACGCGCATTTACTCCTCCGTATAGATCGATTTAGTGAACTTCTCATTGGTAAGATTTATTCCTGCCCATTGCAGCATGAACAGTATTTAATTAAAAAATATTTAATTAGATATCCAAATGCAAATAACATGCCGATTGCGACAAAAAATAAAATCTATTTTATTTTCAACAAGTTAACTATTTTTGAAAAAGTGAAAACTTTTCGCGGAGGTCCAATCTTCCAATAATCCGGAATTTTAAGTCCAATAATCCGGAAATACAAATCGACTTTTCTGAAGGGAAATTGTCTTACACGCTTCGTCTTTCTATGGGTATGATACTGTGCAGATCTTGAGAATTGTCCTATGGAATGCGTTTTCCAACAGGATCGACCTGGGGTGATAGCATGTACTTTTCATACAAGAGTTTATGCTTTTGACAGAATGCTTCAAAGGGCTGTTTTTTTCCTTTCACTGACGAACTGATAGAATCCTGGTAATGATAGCCTATTTTAACTTCCACACTTTTCAAAACTTTACATGTGAATCCACAAGTAAATATACGAGTCCACATATCCCAATCTTGAAACGCCACAAGCTTTTCATCAAAAAGACCAGCTTCAAAAAGTGCTTTTTTCTTTGCTAAAACAGTGGATAAAGCGAAGAAGTTCTCCTTCAGAATATCCAAAACCACATCACCTTCTATTTCTGATCTTGACCGCCCCACTCGATTACCATGTTCGCCAATCAAATCGGCCCATGTATACACTAACCCAAGAGTCGGGTCTGCATCAGAAAAGAGTGGAACCTGATTGGCCAATTTAGTTGGGAGCCAGACATCGTCATCGTCAACCAAAGCGATAAGATCATATTGTGCAGCTTTAATCCCTCTATTCCTGCTATGGGAAGCCCCTCTCCTTTCAGCATTACGGTAATAGGAAATATCCAATGAAGAAAAGGCTTGAACAAGAGCCCCATACCATTCTATTTGCGATGAACAATCATCAACAATAATAACTTCAAAATGTGTATGGGTCTGCTCTTCAATGGACTTGAGAAGAACAGAGAGAAATCGTGGTCGTTCGCAGGTGGGAATGACTATGCTTACATTTTTTAAATCCATGGTCAGTTCAATTTCACATTAATGAGTATTTTTGTATAATAATAGTATATCAATTGAAAAAAGATTCCCAAGGAGGGTGTGTCATGCCTGCCATCAAGAATACAACTTTTCAATTCGGTTCACTTTCTCATACCCAACAAAAAAACGCTGGGAACAGAGTCTCTTTTCAGGCCAGACAAGCCCTTGCAACTAAAGAACTGCAAAGAGCCCAAGAGCTTCTCAAAACTCTAATGGACGCAGGTTCCCTTAATCAAACACGTGCTCTCAATCTATTTGACACACAAGCGACACAGCTTCAACCAGATACTGCAACACTATCTGCCAACGGTCTTGCCGCAAGTCTAAACCAAACAGCTGAAGCAAACCAAACAACCAGTCAAGACTTCACTATCACCGGGAATGATATTTCAGAACCGCTTACCTATACAGCCCCGGAAAATTCTCAACAAATACAAACTGGTAATGTAGTGACTAACCTGGATGGTGGTACCACCGTTGTACCTGCCCCTCCAACTGCCCAAGTTGGTGCTGGAGATGTCACAACGCCTACTACAGGAGCAGAACCTGTAGTGACCGATAATTCAGCAGAAACAAATCCGGCCCAGGCAACAGGAACACCTCCTCCTGTACTCGCTCAGACTTTCAATCAGATTATTTCCATTCTAGACGAAATGGGAAGCCTGACCGCCAATTCCGCCAGTTTAAAGTTTGATGATGCCGCTGGGATTGAAATGAATGTTACCGATGAAATGCGAACAACAAATCAGGAACGATTTGAAGCATTGCGAACTGAGCTTACCGAACTGATGAAAAGCGAAGAGGGCCAACTGGCTGGCTTTTCCGAAGGACTGGCAGACCTGGAGAATGTGGACATATCAAGCAGAGAAGGCGGTCAAGAAGCAATAAACACAGTCTTCAGTTTTATGACTGACGTCAAGACGGAAAACAATCGACTCTTTGGCCCTCCACCGCCCGAGCCCACAACACAAGCGCAACCAGAACCACAGCCGGCCACAGAGCCAACTGAAGAAATCGTTTATCGCGGCAATGAATCCTTTGTCTGGATTGACTGAGAGTCAATGATTCAATTCCATCGTCATCATAGGCCATAAAGGACCAGACCTGCATTATTGGATTATATTTCAAGCTCATTCACTACAGAATTAATTACCATTCACATACTAAAACACGTACTGAGATTGTAAAAACAGTTCATGTTGGTCATTACCGGTTATCCCATTTATACTTTCACCAACGCGATATGTAAGTTGAACCTTGGCATTATGCGCATGGAAAAAATAATTAGCCCCAAAAGAAAGGCGAGTCCATTTATCATCATAACTTTCAGCGTCCTGAAATTCAAAGCCGGCCACCAACTCAAATTGTTCTGGGATTGCCATATAGCCACCTTCAATGGCAAAATTTTCCAAGTGATGCAAGTGATGGGGTCATGCAAGTGATGCACAAGTGATGGGGTCAGGCTTGCGTTATTGCACTAATGACCAATCTCTTTTAGGATTTTATCAAGTCTTTCTTTCAATTGTTCTGATTCAAACACAAGTGATGGGGTCAGGCTTGCGTTATTGCACTAATGACCAATCTCTTTTAGGATTTTATCAAGTCTTTCTTTCAATTGTTCTGATTCAAATATGCGTTTTTCAATATTGTTAGCCCCTCTGCTTATAGTGGCAAGATCACGATTGAATCGTTTCCCCACCTCTGATAGTGTTGCAGCTGAAAGCCGAGTCGTGAGCCACCCTATAATCCCTCTAATCTCTGAATTTTTCCTTTTTCTTGATGGACTGCTCAATTCCTCTTCAGTGACCTGACTTTGTCGGCAAACATACGTAACAACAGCATCAAGTGGTAGATTTTTTTTCTGAGGTTTCCCCATGAGTACTTCTTCCGCAAAACGGTCATCACCTAGAATTCGGCTGTCTTGTTCACCTTTATAATATTCTTCTCTGCGCTTTTCTTTATTCCCTCTTTCAACGAAATCAGCAAATTTTCCCCGGGCTTGAGGCTTGGTATTTCCAAATTGCGCCAACACCCAGTCAGTCGTAAGGAAAGACAATTCATAGAGTCCTAGATATGCTTGATGACTACTCCACTGGTATTCAACTGCTCTGTTAACCATTCCTGCACGAACAGGATTATTGTGAATGTACCTGATCAGCTCAACCATATAATTGTCCGCATCGACTAAGATTGCTTTATAACGACCTTGGAATAGATGGCCTGTTCTGTTTTTCTTTTTATTGATGTATCTAGTGTAGCGAAAAGAGAGGTTCTGCATGATTTTTGACAAAGGAACAGAACCAACCTGTACAACCAAATGAACATGATTGGTCATGAAGCAATAAGCATGCAATCGATATCGAAATCGTTTTATACCTTCTTGAATCAATAAAGACAGACGAGAACGGTCTTTTCGAGAAAAAAATATCTTCTCACCACCGTTACCTCGGAGGATAACATGATAAAAACCGCCTTCAATATGGAGCCTTGGTTTACGAGCCACCAATACTGCCTAACACAAAAATTAGGGCTGCGCAAGACTGACTCTCTTAATTATAATGCAATAATGCAAGCCTGACCCGAATGGCCTGACCCGAATGGCCCCTTTATTATCCTTGCAGATCTGTTCAACAGCCTGTTGCTGTTCAGGTGGCCATGTTGTTGAGCATTGCAGCAAAAGCTCAATTGCTTCTTCGGAAAGACAGGTAAAGCCCATGGCAGCCATTAATGGACTCCGAAAATTGTGGACTATTCCATGTACCATTCGACCAGCTATGGCCTGACGCTCTTTAAAGATCAGTTCTCGAGTTCTTTGAACAACAATTTGCTCTAAGTTTTGGTTCAGCTCAACAAGTTCCTGATTCTGTTTAATAGTGAGCTCATTTAGCCGTTTGTATTCCTTGATAAAATTATATTGGGCAATAGCGTCATTTATTGCCAATAAAAATTCGTCGTCATTCCATGGTTTGGCAATGAATTGAAAGACTTTGCCGTAGTTAATAGCAGAAAGTATATTTTCAACATCGATAAAGCCTGAAAAAATTATTCTGACGGTATCAGGGTATTCTTCCTTCACCATCTCTAAAAAAGTGGTGCCTGTTATTGCAGGCATCATCTGATCCGAGACCACAACAGCGACTTCTCTTTTTTCAAGCTCTTCCATGGCTTTGTTGGGATCGACAAAAGTGAAAACATCGTATGGCGCACCATTTGTGAGGCGAATGATTGAATTGAGTATTCTCTGTTCGTCATCAACAAAAAATACTGTTGGACGTTTATTCGTATCCATGACAAGAGCACCATTTCAATATCTATTTTGGTTGCTGCAACATCTCCTGACTACTGAATTGATAAATATATGATACGGAATAATAATTGAAGAGTCAAAAAGATAGCCTCGCCGACTTAAAAACTAAATATGACTGTGAGGCTTCAATCGTCAGAATAGAACTGGGCCGATTTTCTTTTTGTAATGTTAGGTCTGAACTTCTACTCTCTAACGCAGTTCCAAACCGCGCGGCAAATGGTTCCAAACCGCGCGGCGGGCTACAATAGAATTGCAGAAACCACCAACACAAGAAGGAATCCAAAAAGGAACCCAAACACAACACATAAAGAAAAAGGGCTTCAGCCTTTCGACCGAAACCCTTGGTATTCCTGGAGCCAACGAGCGGAATTGAACCGCTGGCCTACTGATTACGAATCAGTTGCTCTACCGACTGAGCTACGTTGGCTTTTTGTTGAGTTTGCCTGTATACCAGGCTCTTCTGGGACGGTCAACCAAAAACCAATCCCCATTATAATTCCCTAATATCATCATTCAAAGACATTTTCCTCCCATACATTACAGGAAAATTAGGCCCAGCCTAACTGCCTTGCGAATAATGGCATACTAGTTGCAACTCATTATCAGTAAATCATTAAAACTGCGTACAAAATTGATGGACAGTCAAATTTGAGCAAAGCAGGAGGAAAAGAAATGAGCATTCAAACCCACTACCACAAGGCAATTGCAACTACTACTCTTTTATCCGGGCTCGCTTTTGCTTTCATTGTCTGCCAGTCAACTGCAATTGCCGGAGTAACCGGTGAATGTGCCAATTGCCACACCATGCACAATAGTCAAGGTGGAGCAAGTGTATCACACGCTGGTAGCGGTGCGGCATGGAATGGCGGACAGTTAACCGGTGGGAGTGACACTGGTCCCCAGGATAATCTCCTCGTATCAGACTGTGTTGGATGTCATTCGAGCAGCACAAACCAAACGATTATCAATGTTGCGAATTCCAGACGATCCCGACCACCCATTCCATTTGATTCCGGCCACTGA